>JAITIP010000018.1 GCA_031279415.1 Candidatus Endomicrobium procryptotermitis
ATATAACGATGGAGATAGAGTTGATAATGCCTGTGGCGATGGAGCCGCAGTTAAGGTTTGCAATAAGGGAAGGCGGGAGAACTGTGGGGTCAGGCGTAGTTACTGAAATTATAAAGTAAAAAACTGGAGAATTATCAAGATGGCTGAAAGATTTATTATAACTATGGCTTGCAGCATATGTAAAAACAGAAACTATTATTTTGACAGAGGGAAAAAGCAGGAAGGAAAACTTGCTTTGAAGAAATTTTGTAAAAACTGTGGCAAGCGTACTGAACATAAAGAAACAAAATGATTTTTGAGATAAAAACTTAAAATATTTTGGCATATATTCTTTTATTCGTAAAATGCCGTAATAATTTTGTTGACATCAGCATAGATTTTAAACATAAAAAAAGAAGCGCGGTCTCTGTAATGATTATTGAACAATAGAAGTTTGGGGGCATAAGCTAACGGTAAACTGTTGGTCTCCAAAACCAGCTTTGGAGGTTCAAATCCTTCTGCCCCCGCTTCTCAATATAATTTTGAAGGTGTAATATGAATTTAATAAAGAATGTTATACAGTTTTTCAGAGAAGCATATTATGAGCTTACGAAAGTTACATGGCTTGGCAAAAAAGAAGTTGCAGGCACCACGTTTGTAGTTGTGATATTTGTGATTATAATGTCTATTTTTGTAAGCATAGTTGATATAATTCTCGGCAGAATTTTAGGTTTTATATTATAAGTTTGAGGTAAAAAATGGCTAATCAATGGTATGTTGTACATACATATTCTGGACATGAGGATAAAGTAAAAAAGAGTTTGGAAATGTCCGTCGCAAATTTAGGCATGCAGGATATTATTTCACAGATTCTTGTCCCAACTGAAGACGTAATTGAAGTAAAACAAAATAAAAAAAGAATAAAAAAGAGAAAATTTTATCCGGGTTATGTTTTTGTCGAGATGACTGTCAATAATAGTACATATTGGCTTATCAGAAACACTGCCGGAGTTACCGGTTTTCTAGGCGGTGTAAAACCTGTTCCGATGGCACAAAACGAAGTGGCAAGCCTATTGAACATTATCATCAACCCTGATGTTTCTAAACCTAGACCGGCCGTTTCGTTTGATAGAGAAGAGAACGTGCGTATTATTGAAGGACCGTTCAAACATTTTATCGGCATTGTCGAAGAGATTAATCAGGAAAGAGGTAAACTAAAAGTCATGGTAATGATTTTCGGAAGGCCTACTCCGGTTGAACTCGATTTTTTACAGGTTGAAAAAATATAAATTAGTTTATAGGAGTAAATAAAATGGCGCCAAAAAAAGTAAAAGCAATGATTAAACTTCAGATTCCGGCAGGCGGAGCAAATCCCGCGCCTCCAGTGGGACCTGCATTAGGCCAGCAGGGTGTAAATATAATGGATTTTTGCAAACAGTTCAATGAAAGAACGAAAAAAATGGAACAGGGCATGACAATTCCGGTAGTTATAACCATTTATGAGGACAGATCGTTTACGTTTATAACAAAAATGCCTCCAGTGTCAGCGCTTGTAAAAAAAGCGGCAGGTGTTGCAAAAGCTTCCGGGGTTCCTAACAGAAATAAAGTCGGTAAAATTACTACAGCTCAGGTTGAAGAAATAGCGAAACAGAAAATGCCAGATTTAAACGCAAACGATGATATAAATGCCGCTAAACTTATGGTTGAAGGCACTGCCAGAAGCATGGGCATTGAAATAGTAAAATAATAAGAAAATGAGAATGTGGGAGCAAATTAAATGTGCATAAAACCACGGGAGAAAGAAATGGGAAAAAGACTTAAAGAAGTTTCAAAATTGGTGGATAAAAGCAAGTTGTACACTTTAGATGAGGCTGTTAGTTTGGTAAAGCAGATTGCAAACGCTAAATTTGACGAAACCGTAGAACTTCACATTAAACTTGGAATCGATCCAAAACAGAGCGATCAGATAGTCAGAGGAACCGTAACTCTTCCGCACGGGATAGGGAAAACAAGAAAAGTGGCCGTTATAACGAAAGGCGAAAAACAAAAAGAAGCTCATGACGCTGGTGCCGATTTGGTCGGCGGAGACGATTTGATAGAAGACATATCTAAGGGTGTCCTCGATTTTGACATTTTAGTTGCAACTCCCGACATCATGAAAGATTTAAGTAAAGTCGCAAAAATTTTAGGGCCTAAAGGGCTTATGCCTAATCCTAAAGCAGGTACCGTAACTTTTGAAGTCGGAGAAACGGTAAAAGAGCTTAAAAAAGGCAGAGTCGAATATAAAAATGATTCGTACGGCATTATTCACTGTTCGGTAGGCAAGGTTTCTTTTGATAAAGAAAAACTTGCGGATAATATTAAAGTATTATTTGAAGTAATTTTAAAAGCCAAACCTTCAAGTTCAAAAGGTCAATATATAAAAAGTATCTCGATTTCCTCTACAATGGGACCTGGAGTATATCTCGACCAAAAAATATAATACGAAATCATAAACAACCGACAATGAAACCCGCCGTATTTTTTATACGGCGGGTTTTTTGTATTGATATGGAAAGTACCATACAGGACTTTGACCACTCTTTACTGCTGTAAAAACTTTTTTAATTTTGTTTTGAGCTTTTAACACTGCCAAAACGTAGCGGATTTAAGTTTATTGATTTGTTCATTATATTTTGTCGTATAATTTGCATTGCTGTAAAATTGCAAAATAACCGCCTTTTCGACTGCATAATATAATCTGCACAAAGAAAATTTTATATAGGAGATAAGTATATACCTAAAAATCATTTATCGGATGAAAGAAGTTCCACTAAAGCGGGTTGATTGAACGTTTTTGCATAATCTAGTGCCGTCAGTCCGTCAGGAGCTGTTTTTTTTCTGTTTGCACCGAGTTTAAGAAGGGTTTTTACCGTATTATAGTCGCCTTTTTTCGCCGCTGACATAAGCGGAGTCATGCTCAAAGAGTTGATGTGATCAATATTTGCTTTTTCCGATGATAGATATTCCATCATGTCTGTATCTCCTGCAGACATCGCGTAAAATATTGGAGTATTGCTTTCCGAGTCTCCCAAATTGACGTCGGCGCCTTTTGAAATAAGGAGCCGTGCGATTTCTTTGTTTTTTAGTTTTACGGCGGCGATCAGCGGGGTTATGCCATTTTTGTCAGAGAGATTTATAAGCGCTCCTTCGTTTAAAAGAATTGCAGATATTTCATCCGATGATGCTTCAACAGCTGTCAAAAGAGGAGTTTTCCCTGATTTGCTTTGGGCATTTATGTCTGAACTATATTTCAAAAGCATAATGACGTTTTCCATTTTTGCATTTGCACAGGCATGAATCAGGGCAGATTTTCCATCGATGTTAACTTTATTTACATCTGCCGATTCACACATAAGATATTGGGCTATTTCAAAATTGCTTTTTGATGATGCTATCATAAGCGGAGAGTTTCCATATTTGTCAGTTTTATTTATATCCGCGCCGTTTTTGACAAGAAATTTCACGATTTCAAAATTTTCTGCACTCACGGCCGCCATAAGCGGAGTTGAAGAATCGTAAAAAGGTTTGTCAGTGTCTGCACCTTTTTTGATAAGTTTTTTGACGGTTTTGTAATCATTTCTCTCGATCGCATAATGCAAATCGTATTCGTCGGCATTGAGAAAACGAATAAAAACTAAGAATACGGTTAATGATAAAAATAATGAGGTAAGTATTTTCATATATTAACACAATACCATAAAAATATTAATTTTTCAAAAATACGTGTCGGCAAAACAAAGGGGTATTTGTCGTATTTATTCCGCTTTTGAGAAAAGAAGCGGCGGGCATAGCATGACAGAATATTTATTTTATTTCATTATTGTTAAAGAAGACGTTATAAATATTTCTTACTTTGGAGATTCTGTTCCTGCCGATAACGGCGAAACTCTGGAATCTTACGCAAAAAACAGAAGAGTTGAAATAATTATAAAATAGCTGTCTAGGAGATATGATTTTATGCCGACAACATTTAAAAAAACTTGGCTCTTTTTATGCGTTTTTTTTCTTTTTGCATGTACAAGCAATGCGCAGATGTGGATTTCAGAGAGATTTAAGGATGACGTTGAAATTCGCCAAAGAAGCATAGAACTTGAAAATTTATCAAAAGAACGGGAAGAGAAAGAAGTTTCGCAAAGAAGCGCAGACGGTCTAGAAGATAAAAATGACAAAAAAATAATAAATCTTCAAGAAATTAATTTTTCTCACAGCGATGTTTTAAGCCGTGAATTTTTTGAAAATTTAAGAAAAAAATATCTCAATATAAATTTAAGCGCCAACGACATATTTTCTCTTGTGGAAACGATAAATCAAGAGTATATGCAAAAAGGCTATATAGCTTCGCGGGCATATTTAAAGGAGTAGGATATTTCAAGCGGAAAACTTTTTGTTTCTCTGGTTGAGGGCATGATACTTTCCGTAAACGTCAAAGGCAATAAAACGACATCTGAAAACTATCTTCAAAGATATTTATTTTTAGGAAATGCAGGCACATTTAACGCCGATATTACAAATCAAAATATACTTAATTTCAACGCCTCAAACGACGCGCGCATGCGCATAGCGCTTTCTCCGGGGGAAGTTTTCGGAACATCCATAGTGGATATTGTCGTTGACGAGCCAAACAGATATTCATTCAGCGCGTTTATTGATAATTACGAGCAGAAAGAGACGGGAAAAATCAGGTACGGGGGATATGCTGCGGTAAGAAGTCTCACGGGGTATAGGGATATATTGAATGCAGGTGGAGTTTTTTCATTATTAACCCTATACCTGTGGGGAATAACTTAGTCGTCATTCCCGTGAAAGCGGGAATCCAACAAGTTTAAAATTGAGTTTTTAGAGAAAATTCTTCAAAAATAAAAAGCAGCAAAAAAATAAAAGGGAGGAAGTAAAGATGAAGAAAGTAATTTTGTTTGTAGTATGGTATGTTTGAGTGCATGTGGTAAGGATGAAAAAGTAACCGGTGGTTCAGGATTGCCAGCTGGGTGGAACGCTAGCTTGGAGTCAAATATTCCATCTTTCACTAGTTGGCATGTAGGAACAGAATCAAGTTGAGTCTAGTTATGATACTTCTTCAACACAATGGTGGGTAGAACAAGAAGGTAATATAGTAACGCTTAGTGATACTAAAGGCATAAATACACAAATTACAGCACAAAATTCTGGTCATTTTGTATTACATATGAGGTTTAAAGGTTCAAATCCTTATCAGGATTTACAATTTCATTAAGAGGTATAGATGAAAAAAGCATTGTTATTAGGGATATTGTTTAGCTTAGTTATATTCTTTGGAGGTTGCGGAAAAAGCGGCGCTGGGAAGAAAAACCCGGTAACGCATAATACGGTTAACGGGAGGCAGTTATATTTTACGCCAGCGAGTAATTATTCGAACGTGGATTCCGATGAAAACAATCTGATTTTAGTATCAGGGCAGAAATATGACTTTAAAGCATACGTGGATAAATATGATTCTGAAAGCGGTTATTGGGAATCTGATAATGAATACAATTGTTCAGAGACATTATGGACGATAAGAGGTATAGGGTATTTTGGAAGAGAGGGAGTAACATCGATATCTGGAGAAACGGTAACAATAACAATAAAATGCATCGGCAAATACGAGTGGAAGTTTAAAACTGGAACTAGACGGCATGATATTTTCTTTTCCTGTGAAAGTGGTAGAGAGTTTGTAAATAATAAAAATATGCAATAGTATATGCATAATGAGGATATATGATGACAGCGTTAATATAAAAAAAAGAGTGGAGAGGGAACACTCTTTCTGCTCTTTGTTTTTTGCATAAACTTATCAAACATCTATTTTGCAAATTAACTCCACTTGTGCTATATTTTATGTGAAATATTTATGAATCATTTTGAAAAGGAAACAATGAAAAATACTGTATTTGTTTTGATTTTGGCATTAATTTTTATATTTTCTTCTGTATTCTCGGCATACGCCGATGAAGGAAATGTTATATATAGGACGCAAAGAAATTCAAGGGTAAAGAAGAAAGTTGTTCTTACCGATGAAGAATTGTTTCAAGAAAAGCAGGAAGCTTTGGCTGCAAAATTAAAAGAGCTTGAAGAAGCAAAGGCTGTGGCAGAGGCAAGAAGAATGGATGAAGAAGCTAAAGCGCAGAAAGAAGCGGAAAAGGCTGAACAGGAAAGAATTAAAAAAGAGGCGAGAGAACAGGCAGAAAAAGAAAGGCTTGAATTTGAAGCGGCAAAAAAGGCAGCAGAAGAGGAAAAGAAAAGAATTGAAGGGGAAAAGCGAGCGATAGAAGAAGAAAGAATAAGATTGGAAAAAGAAAGGAAAAAATATGAGTTGCAGGAAAAGGCCAGGGTTGAGCAGGAAGCCAAAGCAGCTGAGGTTGCCAGAAAGCAGGCAGAAGAGGAAGAAAGAGCAAGAATAAATAAAGAGAAAAAAGAAGCAGCGGAAGCTAAAAAGATGGCTAAGGAAGAAGAAAAGCGTAGAAAATTGGAAGAGGCAGAAAAGCAGGCTCAGGCTAAAGAGAGAGCAAGGATAGAAAAAGAAAAAGCGGAAAGAGTCGAGCGTGAGAAGATAATAAAAGAGGAAGCTGCAAGAAAAGAAGCCGAAAGAGAAGAAAAAGAAAGGCAAAGAATTGAATTTGAAAAAATATTGAAAGCTGAAGAAGAGGCAAAAACTGCGGAAATTGCCAGAATAAAAGCCGAAGCTGAAGAAAAGTTGCGTATAGAAAAAGAAAAAAGCGAAAGAGAAAGGCGCGAAGAAGAAGTCACTAAAAAAAGAGCAGAAGAAGAAGCAAAAATTGCGCAGAAAGTAGAAAAAGAAATGCAGAAGTTTCTTGAGAGAGAAAAAAGAGAAGCACAAAAGACTGAGGTTGTGACACTTGAGTCTGCCAAACTTGCCAGAAAGCAGACAGAAATCGAAGAAAAAGAAATCGCCGCAAGACAGAAACGCGAAACTGAACTTGAAAAGAAAAGAGCTAAAAAGGAAACAAAAACTGCACAGAAAATAGAAAGGGAAAAACAGCAATTTCTTGAAACTGAAAGAAAAAAGGCGGAGAAAACCGCAAAACGCGAAGCCGAAGAGCTGGCAAGACAAAATGCCGAATATGAAGCCGAAATTTTGCAGCAGCAGGTTATTCAAAAACGTTTGGAAAAAGAAATTTCCAAAAAAACCGCAGCTGAACAAAAGATGCGTGAAGCGGAAGAGAAACGCAGGGTTGAAACCGAAATCAAGCTTGAAGCCGAAAGGCAAAAGGAAGCCGCAAAGAGAGAAAAGGAAGAAACCAAAAGAATTACGGCCGAAAGGAAATTGAAAGAGGCACAGGAAAAGAGATTGGCTCAAGAGGAAGAAAAAAGATTAAAAAAAGAAGAAAAGTTAAGAAAAATAGAAGAGCGCAAAATAGCCGAAGAAGAAGCAAAGCTGCTTGAAGAGCAGAAAAAGAGAGATGCTGAAGAAAAAATCATTAGCGAAAAAGAAGCTGCGCGTATTGCCGAAGAAAAAAGATTGCAGGAAATTGAAGAGAGAAGAATAGCCATTGAAGCGGAAAAACAAAGAAGGCAGAAGATAGAAGCCGAAATAGCTGAATTTGAAGCAAAATTGGCCGAAGAACAGCGCAAGAAAGAAGAGAAAGTCAAAATCATCGAAGAAAGAGAAGCTGCAAAAAAAGCCGCCGAAGAGCAAAAACGGCTGGATGAAATTAAGGCATACGAAATGAAACTTGCCGAAGAAAAAAGGTTAGAAGAGGAAGCTGAAAGAAAAGCTGCAATTGAGGCCAGAATGAAAGCCGAGCAGGAAGCCAAAGCAGCCGAGCTTGCCAGAAAGCAGGCAGAAGAAGAAGAAAAGAAGAGAATAGCCGAAGAAAAACAAAGAGCAAAAGAATTAAAAATAAAGCAAAAGGAAGGGCTTAGAGCTAAAAAAGAAGAAGAAAAATATCGTAAGCAAAAAGCCAAGGAAGAGGCGGCTGCTAAAAAAGCGGCAGAAAAAGCCGAACAGGCAAGGCTAAAAAAAGAAAAAAAGGAAGAGTCCAAACGGGAACCCAAACAAAAAATATCCGATACGGAGAATGAAAAACTTCCGACTAAACTGCCACAGGAAACTTCTGTACAGAAAAAGCCTGTGCCTACAGTTAAGCCGCAGCCGGACGCTACTGATAAAAAGCCTGTTGCCACCCGGCCTCCTGCGGATATGTTGAAGTCGGGGGAACAACTTAAACTCAGTTTTGTATTAACGCAGGACAAATTGTTTGCAAGCAGTTCTAAGTTTGAACTTTCTGACAATGGAATGAAAGAAGTTGAGAAAGCTGCACTTGCGATAAAAAGGTATATGACGGCTAACAAAAATAGAAAATATAAAATCTACGTTGAGGGATATTCAGACTCCACCGGAGGCAGAGAGATTAATAGGAAGTACTCTTTAAGAAGAGCGGCCGTCGTGGCAAATGAGCTTTCGGAAAATGATGTGGATTATGAAATTATTGAACCGAAAGGATTGGGTGCGATGAATTTCATAAACAAAAGAAATACCTCAGCTCCCGAAAACAGAAGAGTTGAGATAAAAGTGGTAATAATTGCCAAATAGAAATCAGTTTTTAAAAGTGTCAAATTATATCTTCCGGCAAATATAATCCGGAGGATTTTCTTTTGCAGTTTGATAATTTTTAAAATAATCTAAAATATGCTATAATTACTGTTAATTTTAAAGTTAAATTTATGGATAAAATACGTGAAAACATTATTTATATAAAAGAAAACATAGAATCTTTAAAAAAGGTGGACAATGTTGAAATTGTTGCCGTTACAAAAACCTTTCCATATCAAGACGTTTTACAAGTTTTGGAATGCGGTGTCAAACATATAGGAGAAAGCAAAATTCAGGAAGCATTGCCTAAGTTTGAACAAATAGGAAACGGTTTGAAAGGTGTTATCAAGCATTTTATAGGACATCTGCAGTCGAATAAAGCTAAAAAGGCAGTAGAAAATTTTGATTTAATTCATTCTTTAGACAGCCTTGGTTTGGCAAAAGAAATATCAAAATATGCTCACAATACTGCAAAAACACAAAACTGCCTAATTGAAGTCAAAGTTTCACAGGAAGAGACTAAAACTGGTATAAAGCCTGAAGAGGTAAAAGATTTCTGTTTTCAATGTCTTGAAATGCCAAACATTTCTATTAAAGGATTGATGGTAATCACGCCTTTAAGCTGCAATCCCGAAGATTCGCGTCCTTATTTCAAACAAATTTACGATCTATTTACCGATATGCAAAACTCTTTTGGAAAAGATGATTTCAATATTTTGTCTATGGGGATGTCCGATGATTATAAAATTGCCGTTGAAGAAGGTTCAAATATGGTTCGAATAGGTTCGGCAATTTTCGGAAACAGGTATTATGGGAATAAATAATAAAACTATAGTTTTTGTCGGTTCGGGAAATATGGCGCAATCGATAATAGCCGTCATGATAAAAGCCGCAATCGTAAATCCTGAAAACATAATATGCAATGACATTGTTCAAATCAAACTTGACTTGCTCAAAGAAAAGTACGGCGTTTTAGTTTCTTCCGATAAAAGAGAGTCCGTTTCGAAAGCCGATATGATATTTCTTGCCGTTAAGCCTCAAAATATGCCGCAGCTGCTTGAAGAAGTTAAACCTTTCATAAAGCTGGGAGCTTTGGTAATATCAATAGCGGCAGGAATAAGCACGAAATATATTGAGGAAACTCTTGGTGGGAAAGTGTCTGTAGTAAGAGTAATGCCGAACACTCCGGTTCTGGTTGGCTGTGGTGCGTCAGCTCTGTGCGGTGGAAAATTCGCTTGTGATGAAAATTTAAAAGATGTTAAAGATATTTTTGAAGGGGCGGGGATAGCGCGCATTATGTCCGAAGATAAGTTTGATGCCATTACTGCTCTTTCGGGTTCGGGTCCGGCTTATGTGTTTTATTTATGCGAACTGATGCGTGAAGCAGGCGCAAAGCTCGGTCTTGATGTGGAAATTGCTGCTGATTTTGCTGTTCAAACCGTTTTTGGCGCAGGACAAATGCTTGCGCAAACCTCTATTGACGCGGCCGATTTAAGACGGAATGTTACGTCACCGAACGGAACGACTCAGGCGGCTTTAGAATATTTTAAATCTCAGAATCTTTCGGATATCGTATTTGCTGCAATGCAGGCAGCAGTGCGCAGGTCCAAAGAATTTGGCAGATAGGAGGATCGGAAATGATCATAAAAGTAAGAGTGATACCTAATTCTAAGAGAAATGAGGTAGTAAGCAGGATAGGATCTATTTTAAGAGTAAAAATTTCCGCTCCGGCAGTAGAAGGTAAGGCTAATGAAGAACTATGCGAATATTTGTCGGATTTTTTTGATGTAAAAAGGTCTATGGTGTATTTAAGAAAAGGTGAACGCGGAAGAGAGAAAACAATCGAAATTTGCGGCCGCTCGGAAGAAGAGCTTGATAAAGTGCTGGATACGATACCGTAAAAGTCAAATTAATCGTTTAGACAGAGGCATATAAACAAATGGATAAAACGAACAAAAAAGATTACTCTAAAACCGTAATTTTACCAAAAACCGATTTTCAGATGAAAGCAAATCTCGCGCAGAGAGAGCCGGCTTTTATTGAAGAATGGGAAAAGAATAAAGTTTATTTCCACATATGCGAAAAAAATAAAGGCAAAGAAAAATTCATTTTTCACGATGGACCTCCTTATGCCAACGGGCATATACATACAGGAACGGCTTTAAACAAAATACTTAAAGATTTTGTGATAAAATATCGCTCAATGTCCGGCAATTATGTTCCTTTTACTCCGGGCTGGGATTGCCATGGTCTGCCTATAGAAACGCAGGTGTTGAAAGAACTTAAAACCGATAAGAATAAAGTTGACAGGCTTGTTTTCAGAAAACAGGCGGCAGATTTTGCGATGAGGTTTGTTGAAATACAAAAAGCGGAATTTAAAAGGCTAGGAGTTTTGGCAGATTGGGAAAATCCGTATTTGACGTTAGACCCTAAATATGAATCCTCGATAGTAAAAGTTTTCGGACAGCTTACTGAAAAAGGACACATATACCGCAAAAGGAAACCGGTTTACTGGTGTCCTTCATGTGAAACGGCTTTGGCGGACGCAGAAGTAGAGTATGCGGACCATTCTTCCGATTCCATCTTTGTTAAATTTCGGATAAAAGAACTTCCAGCAGCTTTAAAAAATAAAGAATCAAAGTTGAAAGATTATTCCATTCTCATATGGACGACCACTCCGTGGACATTGCCTTCAAATGCTGCTTTGGCTTTCAACGGGGAGGCTGGATACATTGCAGCGGTATTTGATTTTGAAGACGACAGACGGGAAAAAATAATAGTTGCCGAAGCTTTGGCCGAAAACGTAAGAGAAAAAATAAAAGCGAAAAGTTTTACGAAAGAAATTGAAGCTAAAGGTGTTGATTTCGTAAATATAAAATGTCAAAACCCTGTCGTTGACAGACGTTCAGAAGGAATACTTGCGGACTTTGTCAGCATGGAAGACGGAACGGGAATAGTTCATATAGCTCCCGGTCATGGGCAGGAAGATTATCATGCTGGGCTTGAATACGGACTGGAAATAATATCTCCTTTAAATGACAGAGGGCAGTTTACGAAAGAAGTTCCAGAATTCGAAGGGCAGAATGTTTTTAAAGCCAATTCTTTGATAATAGAAAAACTTGAGAAACAAGGAAAACTGCTTGCCAAACTGCAGATAGAGCATTCTTATCCGCATTGCTGGAGATGTAAAAAGCCCGTAATTTTCCGCGCTACGCCTCAATGGTTTTTAGGTATTGAACATGAAGGTTTAAGAAAAAAACTTTTGCAGTCTGTTAAAGACGTAAACTGGATACCGAAATACGGAGAAAATAGAATTTCCGGCATGCTTGAAAGCCGTCCGGACTGGTGTCTAAGCCGTCAGCGCTTGTGGGGAGTGCCGATACCGGTATTTTACTGCAAAGATTGTGGCGAAGCACTGCTTGATTTGAAAATAATTTACAGGATTTCAGAAATATTTAAAGAAAAAGGTTCGGATGCATGGTTTGACATGAGTGTAGAAAAACTGCTTGAAGGCACGCGGGCAAAATGCCCTTCGTGTTCTGGCATAAATTTCAGAAAAGAAGAAGATATTTTAGATGTTTGGTTTGATTCAGGAGTCTCTTGTGAAGCTGTTTTATCAAGTGGAAATTATAAAGATTTAGCATTTCCTGCGGATTTATATCTCGAAGGAAGTGACCAGCATCGCGGCTGGTTTCAAACTTCACTGATTCCGTCTGCAGCCATAAAAGATACCGCTCCCTATCATAATGTTTTAACGCACGGATTCGTTGTGGACGGTCAGGGCAAAAAAATGTCCAAATCCGTAGGCAATACGATTGCTCCAGAAAAAATAATATCCAAATATGGTGCAGACATCTTAAGGCTTTGGGTGGCTTCAAGCGATTACAGGGAAGATATAAGAATATCAGATGAAATACTTAAAGGTTTAAGCGATTCATACAGAAAAATAAGAAACACGGTGCGCTTTTTGCTGGGTAATATCGGAGGTTTTGATGCTTCGAAAACTTTATCTTTTAAAAATATGTGCGAAATAGACAAATATGCTTTAAGTCGTCTTCAAGGTTTAATTAATGGGTCCATAGCTGCTTATGAAAGTTATGAATTTCATAAAGCGGTTAATTCCATAAATAATTTCTGCGTGGTGTTTTTGAGCGGATTTTATCTTGACGCGTTAAAAGACACTCTTTACTGCGACAGTTTGAATTCCAAAGCCAGAATAAGCGCACAGTCGGCAATGCTTGAAATTTGTTCAGTTCTCATAAGGCTTGTTTCTCCTGTGCTTTCGTTTACTGCTGAAGAAGCGTGGAAAGAAATTGTTAAAATTTTGCAGCAATCGCCGCAATCGGTTTTTCTTGCCGATTTTCCACAGACTAACAGCAAATATATTCTTGAAGCCGAAATACTTGAAAAATGGGACATGTTGCTTGAAATAAGGCAGGCCGTAATGGCTGAAAATGAAAAATTGAGGCAGGAAAAAATAATAGGTTCGAATCTCGAAGTCAGGTTACATATTTCTTACGGCGAAAAATATTTTAAAGTTTTTGAAGATGCGGATTTGGCGAATTTGGTTTTCAGCAGTTGGGACATAAATTTTTCAAAAACTGAAGTCGAAAATGAGCTTTTTATAAAAGCCGAAAAATCCGGATTTGCAAAATGTGACAGGTGTTGGAGACATATTGACGGCATAGACGAAAACGGTATATGCCGCAGGTGTGCAGAGGCTTTAAAATAATGAAAAAACCGGTGGTTCTGGCAGCCGCTCTTTTAATATTTGATCAGATTTCAAAATATTTTATTGACGTTTTTGTCATTTATGGGAGTTCAATAAAAGTTATTTCGCATTTTGATTTTTTTAATATAACAAACGTGCGCAATACAGGAGTGGCTTTTAGCTTTTTTCAGGACAGAAATTTAATGCTTGCCGTTCTTTCCGCCGCGGTGCTTGTGTTATTTTGCGTATGGCTTTATAAAAATGGGAAAACTCTTTCAAAAGTTCAGCTATATGCTTTTTGTATCATAATAGCCGGCGGAACGGGAAATGTGATTGACAGGATTTTCAGAGGCGCAGTGGTGGATTTTTTGGATTTCGGAATAAACTCGTTAAGATGGCCTTCTTTTAACGTTGCTGACTCATCCATATGTATTGGCGCGTTTTTAATAATATTGGATTTAATCAAGCCTGTTTTTAAAAATAAAAAGGTATGAAATTATGCATCCTATACTCTTAAGTTTCGGTGGATTTACAATTTATACATATGGTCTTTTTGTGGCTGTCGGCTTTTTTTTGGCGGCTTTATATGTTTCTAAAAACATTAAAAGCGATATTATTTCACAGGATGATATTTACTCTCTGTTTCTATATGCAATAATATCGTCTATAATCGGTGCGCGGCTGTTGTATGTTTTAACAGAAATGCAGGATTTTATGAAATCTCCGCTGGACATTTTTAAAATATGGAACGGCGGTCTTATTTTTTACGGAGGTTTTATCATTGCTGTTACATATATAGTGTGGTATACAAAAAGAAAAAAAATCCCTTTAGCACGTTTAAGCGACATTATGGCGCCGGCGCTGGGGCTGGGTCATTTTTTCGGGCGCATAGGCTGTTTTTTTGCGGGCTGCTGTTATGGAAAAACTTCCAATATGCCATGGTCGGTAGTTTTTAATAATACCGATACTTTAGCTGTCAAAGGCATTCATATTCATCCTACTCAGCTTTATGAAGCTTTCGGAAATCTTGCGATATTTACGATACTTCATTTTTATAATAAAAAAGAACACGCCGCAGGCAAAACTTTTGCTTTATATCTCATAATTTACGCCATTCTAAGATTTACCGTAGAATTTTTTAGAGGAGATTACAGAGGAGCAGAACTCGCTGGCCTTTCCGTTTCACAGATAATTTCGGTTTTTCTCTTTTCCGCAGGATTATTTATCATTTATAAAACTGGTAAAAAATGAAAGAAAAAATAACTTATAATAAAGTTGAAAGAGAAAGAATAGATTTTTTTCTGGCTTGCGTTTATAAAGATTATTCACGTTCATACTTTCAAAGGATTACCGAAAAAAATAAAGTGTTTGTAAACGGCAAATCCGTTCTTTCAAGCCATAGATTAAAATCCGGTGATGAAATAACCGTAGAATTTGAAAAAGAAAAAATTTCCAATGAAATAAAACCGGAAAAAATAAATATAGACATTATATATGAAGATGACGATATTATTTTGATAAATAAGCGTCCAGGAATAGTCGTTCATCCTTCCTACGGACATCTCTCAGGCACTCTTTTAAACGCATTGAAATATCATTCTAAAGGAAAATATGTTCCTTATATGGTGCACAGGCTTGACAAAGATACTTCTGGTATAATAGTTTTTGCAAAAAACGAGAAAGCAAAAATCAGCCTTTCAAAACAGCTTCAAAAAAGAACGGTAAAAAAGACATATTATGCCGCTGTAAAAGGAACGATAGTTGAAAACAGGGGAAGAATAGAGGCGCCTTTGGGAAGGTCAAAAGAAAACAGAAAGCTGATGTCGGTGAATTCGGCGGCAAAAAAAATGGCTGTAACGGAATTTAAAGTCATGGAAAGAAAAGGCGATTTCACACTTGTTGAAATAAGAATCATCACAGGAAGAACTCATCAGATAAGGAGCCATATGAAATATATAAATCATCCTGTAGTAGGCGATACCCAATACGGAGGACCTGAAACGATTGACGGAAAAGAATTTAAAAGACAAATGCTCCACGCATATGCCGTAACGTTTACCCATCCAAAAACTTCAAAACCTGTAGAATTTAAAGCACCTCTTTTAGACGATATGAAAGAAATCTTCAAAATCTGACTGTTTGTAAAAGCCGTAAAATTGAACCCTATAGAATTCTAAAATATGGATAAAATTGCCGGTAAATATTAATAGTTTGAAGGATATTTTTGAAATACAAATTTATCTATTCGCCAAACTTTTCAATTTTAGCGGCAACACCCCTTTATGTCGTTATTATACCACTAAATCAGGAATATTTTTATTTGGATAATTTATATTGAAAAAAATAAATAAATATAGTAATATCTTAATTAGTTAGATTAAACTAAATAAATTATATCTATAAAATAAAATTTAAAATTACAAAACAAATATGGAATTTTATACAATCCCTGAAATAAATAAAGTATTAATAGAATATTGTGCGCCTGTACTTTTGCGCCGAAAACCTGCGGCTCTTTTTACTTTGCCGTCCAAACAATATTTGTCTTTACTAAAACAAACTATAAAAAATGCGCTTAATATTAAAGTGCTGCGCATCTATCAAAAAGGTATTTTAGTAATGATATACGATTATATTTTGCTTGAATCATTGCTTTTAAAAAATGAGAGCATACATGACGCTCTGCTTTTATTTGGATATAGCTCATATACAGATATTGATGACTATTTATGTCATTTGAAAAATAAATTTCAAAATGGCAGCATTTTTCCTCATGAGATAGGTTTATTTTTGGGCTACCCTCCGGAAGATGTTTTTGCTTTTATACACAATAAAGGGCAGGCATACAAATATTGCGGTATTTGGAAAGTTTATAGCGATGAAGAATATTCGCGCAAATGTTTTGAAGAATATAAATATTGCGCAGAATGCCTGCGCAAACATCTTTCAAACGGCGGCAGGATTGAAAATTTTAAAACTATTTATGGAATACAAAAAACGGGAGGAAGCATTTATGAGTAAAGTTGCGGTTATTTATTGGAGCGGGACGGGCAATACCGAGGCGATGGCCAAAAGTATTGAAAAAGGTTTGAAAGAAAAAAGCGCCGAAGCCGATGTTTTTGAGGTTGGTTCAGCTCCGGCAAATTTAGATGCTTATGAAAAAGTAGCTTTCGGTTGTCCTTCAATGGGTGCCGAAGTTTTGGAAGAAAACACTTTTGAGCCTTATTTTACATCGGTTGAGAAATCTCTTAAAGGTAAAAAAGTCGCATTATTTGGTTCTTACGGCTGGGGAGACGGTCAGTGGATGAGAGATTGGGTCGAGCGGACGCGGTCCGCGGAAGCCTTGCTTGTTGATGACGGATTCATACAGAATGAAGCTCCGAATACAGACGAATGCGAGTCATTTGGAAAAAAGTTTGCGGATTTTTAATAATATCCTAAAAGTTTATTAAATTTATAAACCGGCGGCATATTGAATACCGCCGGTTTTTCTTTTTGCCTAGAAAAATCATAAAGAACTATTGACAAAAAATTAACTTAGTGGTAAAATAGCACTTGATTAAAACAAGCGCTAAATATATGGGAGCGCTAAAAAGTGATTAAAATATGTTTAACTACATAGTATCATAAACAAAAAGAGGATTTAATGCGCCACGTGTCAGTAGGAGTTCTCCATGAAAGAAAAGCAAAAATATTAAATGCTGTAATACATCATTTTATTAAGACGGGCAATCCTGTCGGTTCGAATATATTGACAGACGAATACGGCATTAAACTTTCGACTGCAACGGTAAGAAATCTTATGGCGGAACTTGAAAAAGAAGGTTTTTTAACACAGCCGCATACTTCGGCTGGAAGGGTTCCTACTGATAAAGGGTACAGAGCTTATGTGGATTCACTTATCAATCTGCAAAAATTTGCTATTGAAGAAGAGGAAAGAATAAGAAAAGAGTATGAGCGTAAAAGTAAAGAAATAGAGAGTTTTTTATCGGAAACTTCAAAAATACTTTCGTGTTTATCGCATTATACAGGATTTGTTCTTGCTCCGAAAACGCAGTACAATGAGATTGTAAATGTGGAGCTTGTACAGATTGCACGTGAACAGCTTTTAATAGTTCTTTTGACTCATACGGGAATTTTAAAACACAGAACCGTTAACGCTTCTCTCGGACAGTCGGAACTTTTAAGACTTAAAAATTTTTTAAATCAAAACTTAAGAGGGGTTACTCTGGCGCAGGCAAATTCAAAAATTGTGAGTAGAATAAGAGAATTTCAAAATAATGAAAAAAACATATATAACATTATAGGACAAATAAGCGATGTGCTTTTCGGAATTCAGGATGATTTGTACATAGGTGGGACGTCAAACGCCATATCAATTCCGGAATTTAACGATTTTGAACCTATTAAATCCATGATAAAGTTGAATGAAGATAAAGAAAAACTTATGTGCATAATAAATGACGACTTGGACAGTAAAGGGATAAACGTAAAAATCGGCTCGGAAAATCCTCAGGAAGAGTTGAGGGATTTGAGTATAATCACCAAAGTTTACAGTGACGGCGATAAAGCTGTTGGAGTCTTAGGCATAATAGGCCCGAAACGTATGCATTATGACAAAATGATGTCTTTGGTCGGAGCTGTTTCAAAATTATTAAATGATTTTTTTAAAAAGAGTTAGTGAGGAGGATGAGTATAAGTGGCCGAGAACATAAAAAAACAACTAGAGCAAAATTGCACTTGCGAAGAAGATGCGCGCGAAGAAAAACTTTCGGAATTGGAAATTCTAAAACAGTCTTTTGACGAGAAGAAAAAGGAAGCCGAACAATATTACGACCAGCTTTTAAGACTTAAAGCCGATTTTGAAAATTACCGTCGCCGTGTGGAAAAAGAGAAAAAAGATTATCTGGACTGGGGAAAAGAAAAAATTCTTTTAAAACAAATTTCGATGGACGATATTTTGCAGCAGGCATTGAAAAGTGCAAAGAGCGGTGGAAAAGTTGAAGATATAATAACCGGTTTGGATATGGTAAACAGAGAGTTTGAAAAAATGCTTAGAGAAGAAGGTGTCGAAGAAGTAGTATGCGATAAATTTGACCCTAATTTCTGCGAGGCATTGGATACAGTTGACAGTGGTGAAGAAGAAGGGACAATTTTGGATGTTTATCAAAAAGGTTATAAAATGAACGGAAGGCTCATAAGGACGGCAAAAGTGAAAGTTGCAAAAAAGCAAGAGGGTGACGGCATAAAACCGTAGTAAAATTAAAATTAAGTTAAAAATAAAATCGGAGGAAAATAAAATGGCTAAGATTATAGGGATAGATTTAGGAACGTCAAATTCTGCTGCAGCAATTATGGAAGGAGGCAAAACTACTCTTATACCGTCGGCAGAAGGCACTACTCTTGGGGGAAAAGCTTTTCCTTCATACGTGGCTTTCACCAAAGATGGACAGTTGCTTGTCGGCGAGCCAGCCAGAAGGCAGGCGGTTACAAATCCTGAAGGCACGATAAGCGCTTTCAAAAGAAAAATGGGAACAGATTATAAATATAAAATCAATGATAAAGAGTTTACGCCGCAGCAGCTTTCGGCTTTTATTTTGCAGAAAATTAAAAAAGATGTCGAGTCATATCTTGGAGAAAAAATAGAGAAAGCCGTTATAACGGTTCCCGCATATTTCAATGACAATCAGAGGCAGGCTACAAAAGATGCAGGTGCGATTGCTGGTCTTGAAGTTGTAAGGCTCGTAAATGAGCCGACGGCGGCTTCGCTTGCTTACGGTATCGATAAAGTCGGCAGGGAGCAGAAGATACTCGTTTTTGATCTCGGCGGTGGAACTCTCGATGTGACAATTATGGAAATGGGCGCAGAAGGCACGTTCGAAGTTCTTTCGACTTCCGGCGATACGCAGCTTGGCGGAACGGATATGGACAATGCTTTAATAAATTATATAGCCGAAGATTTTAAAAGAACAAACGGTATAGATTTAAGAAACGACAAAATGGCGGTTCAGCGTTTAAAAGAAGCAGCGGAAAAAGCCAAAATAGAACTTTCAAGCGTTTTGGAAACAGACATAAATCTTCCGTTTATAACGGCTGACGCTTCAGGTCCAAAACATCTTACAATGAAATTTACCAGAGCTACTCTTGAAAATCTGGTAAGACCTATAGTTGAAAGATGTAAAACTTCAATAGACACAGCCATTAAAGATGCCAAATTGCCTGTAGATGGAATCACAAAAATAATTCTTGTGGGAGGTCCAACGAGAATGCCGATAGTGCAAAAATTCGTGGAAGAGCATGTCGGCAAGAAAGTTGAACGAGGAATAGACCCTATGGAATGCGTTTGTTTCGGCGCAGCTGTACAAGCGGCCGTATTGACCGGAGACGTCAAAGACATTCTCCTGCTTGACGTAACTCCGCTTACTCTAGGCATTGAAACGGCGGGAGGAATAAGAACTGCTTTAATAGACAGAAATACTACGGTTCCAGCAAAACGGTCTCAGATATTTTCAACTTATTCGGACAATCAGTCCGCGGTTACAGTTAACATTCTACAGGGAGAAAGACCTATGGCGAAGGATAATCTGTCGCTTGGACAGTTTACTCTTGACGGCATAGTTCCCGCTCCCAGAGGCGTACCACAGATAGAAGTTACTTTTGACATAGACGCAAATGGAATTTTACACGTAAGTGCCAAAGACAAAGGAACAGGTAAGGAACAGTCGATTAAAATATCGTCTTCAACAAAACTTTCTAAAAACGATATAGACAAATACATTAAAGAAGCCGAACAATACTCTTCCGAAGACGAAAAAAGAAAGGAAGAAATAGAAGTAAGAAACGAAGCTGACAATCTGATTTATTCAGTTGAAAAAAGCCTCAAAGAACACGGCGACAAAATAAGTGGCGATGAAAGACTTAACATAGATAGAACTTTAGCCGATGCAAAAGAAGCTTTAAAAGGAAACGACATAGAAAAAATAAAATCTACGAAAGAAGCGTTGACATCTGCAAGCCATAAATTAGCCGAAGCGATATATAAGGCAAGTCAGGCACAGGGCGCACAGCAACAACAACCATCCGGTCAGGATGCAGGTTCAAACTCAAACTCTCAATCTGACGGAGACAATGTCGTAGAAGCTGAAGTTGTCGATGAAGATAAAAAGTAATTGTGCCGCAGGGACGTTGTTTTTGGCACAAAATTAAATAAGCTGTAGAATATTTTATGGAAAAAATATCAAGGAAAGAAGACAGCGGGAAATATTTTCATATAATGCCGCAGGTAATTGCAAAGGAAAATATTTTTCATGATGATAATTCAAAAGGTTATTATTTATTATTTAAATTGCTTGAGAGATTCAAAAAGTAAAGCAAATATTTTTATATTTGCTTTTTGCTTTATGGATAACCAAGCACCCCTTTTGCTTGAAGCTGAAAATATATCAAAATGATCTTCTTTTGTGGACAGCGTAAAGACAAAATATTGACTATTGCTCAATATAAAATCGTCTGAGAAAACAGTCTTTAAATGGCTTGAACATGATGATATTGTTTATGAGTCTTTTGAAGAAGAATTGGCAAAAAGATACAATATTCAAAAGATTTATTAAATAGTTAATAAAGGAAGCTATTCAAGAATTGATAGAGCATAGCGGAATAAGTTTGAGGAAAGCGGCAAATTTACTTGAAATAAAGAAATAAATATCCAAAAAAAAGGTCTATAAGTAATTGCTTATGTCAAAAACAGCGTTCCTGCGACACTGTGGACATATAAGGAAAGGAAATAGTAATGGCAAAGAGAGATTATTATGAAGTTTTGGGAGTTACAAAAACGGCTTCTGTCGATGAAATAAAGTCTGCTTACAGAAAGCTGGCTTTAAAGTATCATCCGGACAAAAATCCCGGAAATAAAGAAGCCGAAGAAAAATTTAAAGAGATAAACGAGGCCTACGAGGTGCTTTCGGATGCACAGAAAAAGCAGCACTACGATGCTTTCGGACAT
The DNA here is from genome assembly GCA_031279415.1 of Candidatus Endomicrobium procryptotermitis. Classification (NCBI taxonomy): domain Bacteria; kingdom Pseudomonadati; phylum Elusimicrobiota; class Endomicrobiia; order Endomicrobiales; family Endomicrobiaceae; genus Endomicrobium; species Candidatus Endomicrobium procryptotermitis. The sequence goes on from JAITIP010000018.1 coordinate 21,304, forward strand.
GATGCCGCAAATGGCGGTAGTCCTTTCGGCGCGGGCGGGCAGGGCGGATTTCAATATTCCGACGACGTGGGAGATATTTTAGGGGATATATTTGGCAATATTTTCGGAGGCAGTTCAAAAAGGGGCGGCAGAACGTCGCGGAGAAGAGGTGAAGATTTAAGAGCTGACATTGAAGTTTCATATTTAGATGTAATGAAAGGCAGAGAAGTTTCGATAGAAGTTCCAAGAAAAGAAACGTGTTCGCTTTGTCAAGGAACGGGAAGTAAAGATGGGAAAAAACCGAAACAATGTCCCCAATGTAAAGGTTCAGGAAGTATAAGATATTCACAGGGATTTTTTTCTTTTCAGCAGGAATGTCCCCAGTGCAAAGGCTCGGGAAGCATTATAGAAAATCCGTGTCCCCAGTGCAGAGGCGGAGGAACGGTTAAGACAAAAAAAACCATAAAAGTAAAAATTCCAGCAGGTGTAGATGAAGGAACTTCTTTGAAAGTCACCGGTTCTGGAAACGCCGGCTCAAATGGATATCCGTCGGGTGATTTGTATGTTGTCGTTCATTTGAAACGAGACCCTCATTTCCACAGGGATGGAGATAATATTTATACAGAAATAAAAGTTTCGTTTCCGCAGGCGGCTATAGGCACTGAATTTGAAGTTCCCGTAATTGAAGGAACGGTAAAAGTAAAAATTCCGGCAGGCACTCAGCCGGGAACGACTTTAAGAGTTAGAGAGCAGGGATTTCCGCGTCTCGGCATAAGAAACGCGCGCGGCGACTTGTATGTTAAAATAGACATAGAAGTTCCGAAATCTATGAATACTGAGCAGAAAAAAGCTCTTTTTGAATACGCGAAATCCATGGGAGAAGTTTCTGTAGATGCAGTTTATCAAGATGATAGTTTTTTCAGAAAAATTTTCGGCAAATAAATGAAAGAACGGCATAAAGAAATTTCTAAAATTTCTTATTTCAAACTGTATGAACAATTTAATATATGCTGTCGACGATGAAGAAGACATATTGGAGCTTATAGAGATTAACCTTAGAAAGAATTTTTTTAAAGTTAAAACTTTTAGCAGTTCTTCTTTTTTTTTGAAAGCTTTAGAAAAACAAAAGCCTGATTTAGCCATAATTGACATAATGATGCCTTATCCCGATGGTATCGAACTTTCAAAAATCATGAAAACCAGTGAAGAATTTTCCGGTATTCCCATAATATTTTTAAGTGCTAAAAGCGATGAAAGTGACAAAATTATAGGGCTGGAAATGGGCGCAGACGATTACATTACAAAACCCTTTTCAGTTAAAGAACTTATTGCCAGAATTAAAACCATACTCAGAAGAATATCTGCCGTAAACACAAATGTGCATGAAAAGAAACTTTCACAACCGCATAAAATAAAAATAGACAAAGAAAAGTTTAGAGTTTCCGCAGCCGGCGAAGATATTGAACTTACAGTTACGGAATTTAAAATTTTGGAATTGTTTTTGTCAAAGCCGGGCGCTGTTTTTTCAAGAGATAAAATACTTGATTATCTTTGGGGCGATGATAAACTTGTAATAGACAGGACCGTAGATGTGCATATAAAAAATTTGAGGGAAAAACTTGGAAAATACGCGTCGATGATAAAAAATATACGCGGTCTTGGATACAAAATTGAAGAATAGAAAGACTTTGTTTAAGACGCTGTTTATGTTATTTATAATAAAGTACGCCATTTTGGCCGTACTTTTTTTTGCATGTGCCAAAAAATATGTCTATCGGGCAAATATGGAACTTTTCATCCATGAGCTTGGCAGTAATGCAAGGCTCATAATGCCTTTGATAAAGGGTACTCTTTCAGTAGGCGATTATGCTTCTTTAAATAATATGATACGCAATGTGTCGGACGATTCGAGCAAAAGAATAACGATTATTGATGTTTATGGAAATGTTTTAGCCGATTCGCAAAATGATGTGTCTGCTATGACTAATCATATCAACAGAGATGAAATAAGAGAAGTTATGGCAGGAAACCCTTATGGAAAATCGCTCAGATACAGCGCCACGCTTCAGGAGAATATGCTTTATTTGGCGCTTCCGGTAAAGGACGGCACAAAAATTTCAGCGATTTTACGAATGAGCGTTCCGATAAAAAGAATAAGCGTGTTTACAAATACAATATTTAAAAATATGGCGGCGGCTTTTATTTTTATTGCAGTATTGGCATTGACTGCGGCATACGCGATATCTCAAAAGATTTCATCGGGAATTTCGCGGCTGAGCAAAGCTGCTTTAGAGATGTCACATGGAAATCTTGGGGTTAAAGTTGACATAAATGGCGATGACGAAATCTCAGGGCTTGCCGAAACATTTAACAAAATGTCCAGCGAAATAAGAGTTTTGTTTGAAGAAGTTAGCAAAGGCAGAGAAATGCTTGATAAAGTTATAGCTTCTGTTTCCGATGGAATTTTGCTCATGGATAAAAATGGGAAAATTCTTTTGTTTAACGAAGCGTTTAAAAAGATGTTTGAAGGTGCACAGACGGAAAGATATTTCTGGGAATTACTAAGAGGCAAAGAGATTGAAAATGCATTTGAAAACGCCAAAGACGGTTGCCTTCATACCTCTTTGTCAGGTGAGTTTTTCTCGGGAGAAATGTATTTTTCTTATGTTTTTTCAAAAGTAAAAAATGAAGATAAATTTGTAATATCTTTTAAAGATATTACAAATTTAAAACAGCTGGATAATTTTAAAAAAGATTTTGTAACAAATGCTTCGCATGAATTAAAAACGCCCGTAACAACCATAATAGGTTTTTGCGAAACTCTTGAATCTGAAAATCTCCCACAGGAAAGCAGGCATTATATCGACATAATAAAAAAACAGGCTCAGCGTCTGTCAAATATAATAAATGATTTGCTTTCTGTTTCATCTTTTGAAAATATGAAAGAACCGGAAAAAAGTGAAGTCAACATTGCTAAAATAATAGATACTGTGACCGGTTTTTATAAGAAAAAAGCTTTGGATAAAGGCATAAAAATAAGCGTGCGTATATGGGAAGGGCTGAAGAACATTTTTGCAAATGAATTCAATATGGAACAGTTGTTGACAAATCTTGTTGACAATGCTGTAAAATATACGGAAAAAGGAGAGATTGTCGTAGAAGCCAAAAATTATGGCGATTTTGTCTTATTGACCGTTTCTGACACAGGTATAGGAATAGCAAGAAAATATCTTTCAAGACTTTTCGAAAGGTTTTATGTCGTAGACAAATCACGTTCTCGTAAAAGTGGTGGCACTGGGCTTGGACTTTCGATTGTAAAACATATAGTACAGTCGCATGGAGGAACGGTTTCACTTGAAAGCATCGAGGGGGTAGGCAGTCGATTCATGATAAAACTTCCTGCAATTATTAAATAGTATAAAATGTAAACAGTTATATATTGTTTACATTTTATAAAGTTGAAAATTTTAATATTTTTTGTTATTATAATAGTCATTCGATTGAAACTGAAAATAATAAAGGAAGTTGAAAAATGAATAATGATAAAAAGAAAGTAAAACCTCAGACAATGCAGTTGAGAAAGAAAAAATTTCTGCTTCTTGCACAAAGGTCACTCGAACAAATAAACTGCGAAATAAAAAATCCTCAAAAGCATAAAAAAGATAATATGCATTATATAGAAGAAGAAATAGAAAAAATGAAAGAAGCTCTTTCGACAATGATATTCCAGCCTACTTATCCTCTGCATATAGTCGATCATTGGCACCCAAAAGATAAATTTGGTGATTTGTTGCTTGATCTGTACTATGCCTATCTTGATTTAGAGTAAATCAACCCGATATTTTTCTTATGCTGCAAACAGTATGTTTTTTACTGCTCTCAATGAGCCGTTATAATTATTTTTTTCAAAATTTATTTTAATTCTCCTTTCGTTATATATTTTAAATATCATTGCGAAATATGCAGCTGAAACTCTGCCTCTATATTCCCCTCCTTTTGCAAAACCTTCTTTTTTGACAAAAAATTCCGGAAGAGTGAGATTATCCTCCAGATATAAAATTAAAGTTTCAAGCAGTGTTTTTCTTTCCGAATGCGATACGTGCATAAGATAATAGTACAGATAAAACGGGTATGCGCTGCCTTTTTTGATTGCACCGTATTCTGTTAACGCATATTTTTTGAATTTTGCAGCGGACTTTTTTATATATGTGTTAAAATCATCTATATTTATCAAAGCACTTAAAGAGAAAAGCATAAGAATGTCAGGTGAATAATAATTTTCTATGGTATTTTCAAAATATTTTTCTTTTATCGAATTTTTTGTCAGGTATATTTCATCTTCCAGATAGTCCGCACGCGCTGAATGTCCGACGATTTTATTCGCGGACGAACAAATTATCAAAGCGTTTAAATACAAAGCTTCGGACTCAAGAGAATCTATTTCGTTATATCTGCATTTTTCGACAATATTGTCTAAATAAGGGATTATTTTTTTTGTAAGCTCGTATTTTTCTTCAGCATATAAATCGTTACAAAATAATGAAAATTGTTCTATAAGCCATAACAATAATACCGTATTGCTTCCGTTATCTGAGATGGTTTGCCAGTTTTTAAAATATTTATAAAGTTTTGAGGCAAAAGCGTTTTTGTTTCCGCCTCCTAAATATAAACCGTATAAAGACATTATATCGCTTGTCTGTGGAATATAATTTATAAAGTTATCTTTTATAAAAAACGAGTCGGCAAAAGCAGATACCTTAGACGGAAGCTCTTCGTTTACAGATTTATATTTGCCGTCGATAAGTCCATTCACGAAACCGATCAGCTGCATAGTGTAAAGGTGTTTATTTTCTGCGATTGTGTGATTGTTTTTTAATTCGAGAACGTCTATATAACGCATTACGGGGGAAGTGCTGTCAAAATTGCTTAAATATTTTCTTGCGATTTGAAAAAGAGAACTGCCTTCAGAAATATAAGCAAAAAACTCTTCGCCTTCTTTTCCGTTAGTTTTTATATACGAATAAATAGCGTTGAAAATAAGAATGCCCTTTGCTTTGATTTTATATACGACCTTTTCTTCATCGGATATAATTATTTTCCCTGCTTCTGCCGATAATGTTTTATTTCTCTTTGCTTCTCTGTATCCCAGCATATAATATTGCAGCTGGTCAGAATAAAAAGATTTTTTCATTTCTCTTTTACTGCGGCTTATGTTTTCCAGCTTTATTGCAGCATCGGAGAAAAAAGATAACGTGAAATTTATATGGTCAAAACCGCAGTTTTTTATCGTATACAGCATTTCTTCAACACCGGTAGAATCGCTTATGCCTGTTTTGTATATGGCGTTTTGAACATTTTTTGAAGTTAACGCATAAGTGTTTTCTTTCCCCTGATATATCTCGGTATCGTTGTCCTCATATATAAGAATCGTTTTATCATTTAAACCATTTTGAAGTTTTTTGCGAAGATATTCACAGATATGTCGTTTGTCTTTATAGGAATCTATATTTGTTATGAGAAATCCGTCAAAAGAAATGCTCTCTTTTAAAAAATTTAATTTCTCTATAACTGCGAATTCTTTTGAAATTCCGTTATACTGTGCAAATAATATTTTTTCACCGTTGTTGCAGCTTTCGAGAAAACCATCGCTTGAACCTGCGGATTGTGCTAAAGTCATCAAGTTTACTTTGACAAAAAGTTTTATTCCCTTTTCTTTTAATTTTTTGCAGGACTCTCTAAGCTGATTGAAAACCATATATTCCATATATTTGATTTGTTCGATGGCATTATCCCATTTATGCGCGTATGCGGATTTTACTGCGACAATTTCTTCATCGGTCAAAAAATTTTTTCCGCTTAATATTAAAGCTGCCATATATTCAAACCCTTTCTCTGAATTTGTAATAAAATTCGTTTTTTTAAATTTTTCAAATTCTGAAACTTCTTTCGGTTTTGTTTTCAAATATGACAACAATATTCCTGCTGCATAAAATCTTGATGGAACATTCTTCCAAGATTTAAGCTCGGCTTTTTCTTCAAACATAAGCCCGAGAAAACTGTTGTCTTTATATCCTATTCTGTTCATTTCCATTTTCAAATCGGCCAGCATGGGATTAAAAATATTTCCTATTACTGAACCTTTATCCGTCTCGGCATATAAATTTGAAATAATCGCCGAATTGATAACTGCTGGGTCAGCAAGCTTGTTGAGCACAAGAATATCCGATACAATGTTTAAATTTAATGATGGAATTATTCTCTGAGTCGTATTTTCCGTAGAGGTTTCTATGTTTTCTTCGCCATTTTTTGGTGTTAAAGCACTTATCACATCAAATAAAGAATTTATGTATTTTTTTGCATCGGTATAAAAAATGTTTTTATCGAGCTTTACAAGCTTATAATCCTGTGAATCTATTTCCGCGTTTATGCTGCGCCCGAAATTTAATATGAAAGCTGCTTTGGAAAACAATGCCGATATAAGCCCGAGACAAATGGTTTTTTCTGCGATAATATTAAAGTTTTCGGCTTCCTGTGGGAGCTTTAACGGTATTTTTTCTTCCGGAGGAAAAACTATAATATCTTCACTTATGTTTTTATTTATATAAATACTGCAGAAATTTATTTTATTAAGTGTTTCGTCGTTAAAAAATATGTCGTCTATGGTTTGAGGATTGGCAAAAACGCCGGCACCGTCTATCGATATCAGCGAAATCAGATTATTCTGCAATGACTGCTTTGTAATACCTTTAAAATTAGCTGATTGTTTTCCCGAGGATAAAGACTCTTTTAAAAATGCCAACATACCTCTTCCTAGAAAAACTCTTTTTCTTAACGCATCTATGCCATTGTCATATTCCTGCGACAATATACTGTTTATTATTTCGCATTCTTTTTCACTGAGAGTTCCGCTGTATAAAGGTGCGAAAGTTAAGATAGGACAATCATCGGCAAGTTTTTTTATTATGACTTTTGCCGAAACTTCTGTGTCTTCAATGGGAATATTGATAATCGTTCCATCTTCTCCAAAATTTTCGATGTTGTTTTCCAAAACCGCGCTTATGGAATTTATTCCGGCTTGTCGTGAAACCTGAGCGTGCCGTTTATAATCCGGATTTAAGTTCGGAGACAAAAAAATACATATCTTTTGAGTGTGCGAAATATTTTGTGTTACTTCATTTGCGAGTTTATTTGATGTGGATATAGGGTTTAACGTATGTTTTATGGAAGCTAAGCAGGGTGTAAGGATTGACGAACGTTCAACTTTTTGCAGATCATCGTCAAATTCTTTTTTATCCTCATATCTTTCCAAAAATGATTTTATAAAATTATAATATTCATTTGTCGGGTCAGCTTTGCTCAACATAGTTTCGGGCGATTGTACGATATTTATTTTTAGCGGTCTCTCGGAATTGATATAAAATTCTTTATGCAAAGCAAATATCCTAGAAAAAAAGTCATAATACTGCTTTCTTGTTCCACGGTTGGATATAGAAGCTGCCATCTTGGACAGATATACGTCTGCCGATTCTCCGTTGTTTAACATAATGTAAGGTATCATGATATGGTGAAAAAAATCTATCGGAAATTTAGTTCCTTCATAGTTTTCGACAAAATTTCTTAAAGCGTCTATGTAATGTGCAAAACCTTCAGCTTTGACTCCGCTGAGGGATATTGACATAAGCCCGGAAAACGTTGATACTTGTTCTTCGCTACCCTGCTTTTTTATGATATTTTCTAAAGTCTTTCTGAGCATATTGTCTGGAATTTGTTCTGGTTCAAAAGTTTTATATATTTTTTTTATAAGACTCTGTCCAGGTATTTCTTCGCCTATTTCTCCTGCTATAAATAAAGGAAGATTTTGCGATCGTATCTGCTCATAACTTGCCTGCGCGCTTAAAAGCATTATGTCTCCGGACTGTTTTAAATTTCCCAAATACACATAAGAAGGATCTGCAATTACTAGTGAACCTTTTTTCACATTGTTTTGAATAAGTCCTACGGAGTTAAGCAAGGATATTTCGAGCGGTGTCGTCTTTTCCGAATTTATCGCAAAAGCGATTTCATCTAAAATATTTTTATGATTTGAGTTTCCGATATTTAAAATTATTGCTTCAATTTCCGATATATCTTTATCCGCTGTTTCGGGATATTTTATTTTAAGTTCTCCTGAGTTTATATAAGAAAGAATCTCTATCAAAACATTTGTGTCCGACGGACCAGAATTTATTATAAATTCAATTTTTACATTTTTTAAGTTTCCTTTTGACATTATCTTTTTAATCGCTTCCTTTATTTCATTTATACCGACGTTATCAGAACTTATTGAGATAAAAAGTACATCGGGAACTCTTCCGTAACGGACTTTTGACAGCTGAGAGGCTTTGCTTTTTATTATTTCATTTCTTGGATGCTCCGATGTTGGTTTTTCATTTTTTATTCCGTAAATTATATTTGACACTTTAGTGTAAAGCAAGCCATAAACTATTGAAATCCAATGCATAACTATGGAAACTCCGACTCCTGTTATAAAAACCATAAAAAACCTATAAGGACTTTCATAAAAACCGTTCCCGATGGAGTTTATTAGAAAAAACATAAGCGGAAACAATCTTGTCAGCATTTTTCTGAATTTCCACGGCTCGTTAATCCCTATGTCAAATTTTTTCGGGTGGCTTTTGGCATACAGATATTGTTCGGAAAAAGATATGATTTTTTCATTATCATATAATCCGGGTACAAGAGCGTTGCCGATATTTATTAAATTATGCATAGACTTTAAAAATCCTTTTTGTGAAGCATAAATGCCAAAATTTATTCCCATTACGTATCTTACTGCCGCAAGTATCTTAAGTTTTTCAAGAAAAAACAATTTTGTGTTTTTTGATATTCTGTAACCGTTTAAAATGTCCGCATTCATGGCATAACTGAGAGCTTTATAATACGATTGTGCATATTTTCCAATTTCTTCAAAGCTTTTTATTTCAAGAACGGCGCTTTCTTTTTCTAAATCTGTCATATTCTTGATTTTATCCATAGAAGCGTTATAAAGCAGGCTGAAATCTTGTATTATCGAAATAATCTGTTCTTTGTTTTCTGGTATAAAAATATCTTTGTTAAAGACTGTGATTTTGATAATTTGTAAAGCATATTTTCTCATTATTTCAAGCGTATTGACGTTTAGATCGCCGGAATATAATACGCCATGCCATTTTAATAAATAGTTTTGGGAGGCATTTACTATGTCTTTTTGTGGCATTGAAGAGGCAAGATTTTGCATTGAGTTTTCCGAAGGAAGAACGAGATTTTGAAAATATATGTTTGAATAAAATGCTTTATATTGAGCATTTCCATCTATTTCAGTGAGTATGTTTGAAAGTTCTTCTCTTATTTGCGAAAGAGTACGTTTGTCTCCTTCTTTAAAATATAATTGTACTTTTTCTTCGGCTTTGTGAATTTTTTTCAAAAGTCCAGAATTGTCTTTTGATACGGCATTTTTCAAGTCTTCTAAATCTTTTGATATTTCTATAAGCAGTGTATCTTCATCCGAGATGTACTTGAGCTTTTTGAAATATGCTTCGTCAGTTTTTGAAAAATTTTTAATTTTTTCCAAATAGAATTTATTACGTTTGCCGATAAAAATCATAAATCTGTGCAAAAATACGGATAATCCAAGTCCCGTACAAAGTGAAAAGATGATAGTGCCTATTACGCCCGTCTGCCCTATCAGCAGCAAATTGCCGTGTACGCTTGCAAGTGCGGCTATAAAAGCGTATGCAAGAGATTGTATGGTCAAAAATATCGACAATATTCGCTGTATGGCTTTTCTATCTCCCCATCTTTTTTCTATGCCCAAATATGTTTTTTCTGCAGGATGTTCTTTTTCAATAATAAATGTATTTACATCGTATAAAAGAGCGTAATAGTCATACATGGAACCACTTATAGAGTTGCCTAATGCGCAAAGTTTAAAAATTTGTTTTCTGAGAGACTCTTTCTCTTTTTGGAAATTTGTATGCATGCCGAATATCATTCTGTTAAAATGCATTATCTTTGAACGTTCAAATATCGATGATTTAGGAAATATGTATCCGCCGAATATCGATATATTCTCAAAACTGTCCAAGATTCTTAAATATTCGAGCGAATAATATCCGGACAATATAAATAGTTTTTTGAGATTTTTAAGAGTTTGTGCGTCATTGGGAGGTATTCCGCTGTTTTCAGCGATATATTTGTCGATTAACTCTATATTTGTTTCACATTTTTTGACCATGTCTTTGTAGATTAAAACACTTTTTCTTCTTTGAGTATCGTAACTCTTCTTTTTCAATCTCGTATTGATGATTGTTTGGAAAAGCTGATTGTATGAATGTTCTATGGAATTTATAAAAGTGTTATCGCTCGCTTTTTGCAAAAAATCAGAAGCAGGGGTATATTCATATTCAATAAAATCCTGCGGTAAAATTGTTTCTTCCAGACTGACATAAAGAGAATGGGGTTGTTTATAAGTGCTTATATTTATGTTTTCTATAATGTTTTGAAAATTTGGATTCAGTAGCGAATCAAAAAATGACGAATAATTTTCATAAAATTCACCAAACTCTTTATCTATGCTCATTTTCACGAAATACGATAAAGAATCTTCATGATTTTTCATTCTTAAAACAGGTATGAGAATATGCTGTATGAAATCAAGCGCAGGCGGGAAATTTGCCGCGTTTTCATTTCCATAAATATAGCTGTAGAGTTTTGATATATGTTCCCAAAATGACAGATAAATATTTTCATCTTCAAATCTGAATAAAATATTGCCGGTGGTGGTTTCGAATTGTCTGATTTCCCTATTGTCAAGATAGGAAGCTTTTTCCAGAAGGCTCTTTCTTTCAAGTTTGTCACCTATTTTTTCAATGTCGAAGTTATAGTATATTTTAGGAATATTTTTTTTACCAGTTTCGTCTTTCATTATCCACGGCATTTTGTAATTCAATATTTCGTTGTAACTTGCCATTGAAGATATTATTGTTATTTCGCTTTCGGGTTTCATATTTCCGATATAGACATTTCCTGGATTCATGAGAGCGATTCCACCTTTACCGCCGAATGACTGACACGCTCTTACCCCGTTTAAAATGCTTAATTCAAGCGAAGTTATTTTTCTTGCGTTAAAGTTGAATGGCAGTTCTCTGCATACCGCCGATTTGTCTAAACCGTCTATATTAATCGCGCATATTTTTAAATCCGACCATTGCTTGTATTTTATATTTTTAAATCTTATGCGCTTTTTTAACGATTTTATATATTGTGCTATTCCTACAAAAGACGCTCCCGTGCCGTTATCGCTGACATGAATAAATTTAAAATTGACTTTTCCGAGAGGAGTTAAAGATTTCAATTTTTTAAGAGCGTTTTTATAGTATTTTATGTCGTCTTTGTTTTTAACGCATATAAGTACAATGTCTGGCATGGCACCATTTAAAGAATCCAAAGTTTTTGAATATTCGTTCATGATAACGGATTCTCTTGTTGAGTAATTTCTAATAATATTTTGCTTTTGCTTCTGCTTATTAAAAATTTTGACAAGAAGATTTCTTATTGGATTTAAAAAACTTTTTAGCTTTGTTTCTTGCTTATTTTCAATATTATTTATGATTATTCTCTTATTCTTATCTATGGCGGCTTTTAATGGAATTTTTCTTTTGGAAAACCAGTCGTTTACGGCTTTAATCGTTTTTTGCGAGTAGATATTGTCAAAACCTGCCCAAAAATCGATTAAAGCTTTAAAATTATTTCCCTCTAAGCCTATACTTATGAGCGGTGGTGCCAGTGCTGAAGAAACTGACGCGGCGGATATTTGAATAACGCTTTTATATAAATTTTGCGAAGTTTCACATACAGTAGGCATTAAAGATATATAGGATAAATCATCTTTAATCAAATCGACAGTTGTCCCGTGGAAACCGCCTATTACCGCCACATTGACGCTTTTATACGATTTATTGTTAAAAATAATATTATTTTTTGGGGTTTCGCCTGCAAGCGTCCTTTGGATATTTTTATAAAAAATGCTGTTACGTAAAATATTGTTTTCATAGTATTTGACTATTTCGTCGTCGGATAATATCTCGGATATTTTGAGATAATCTTCTTTGTTTAAATATTTGAAACAAGTTTTCAAAATCGAACTTTTATTTTCCAAAACATAATAAAATTCTTTTTCCGACACAGTAAGGGTTTTGTATTTATCCAAAATATCCATAAGAAAATATAAATATACATCTGCATCCGCATATGAAGAGCTGATTATGCCGTCCTGCAATATTTCTGTTTGCAATATGAGCTTGTTTGGGTTTAAAGAGTTTTTAAGCTCATTGAGGTATAACAACCTGGCCAAATTTGGAAACTGTATTAGGATATCATTGAAACGGGTATTTAATAGTGCATATAAATCCGACAGAAATTTGCCGCTTCCGCTTTTTGATGGTTCTTCTGTCAACTTAACAAATTCTGAATATGGAATATTCTTTTTCAAAAATTCCCATACAGAATATATATCTTTGTAAGCATTTTTTTCATTCAAAGATTCTTTTAATTGAGCTATTGTTAAATATTTGTTTATTTCATCATAATATTTTAAATCTATGGAAAAATCTCCGAAGATGCTTCCGGTTTTGCGTATAGATCTTCCCGTGTTTTTGTCAGGATTTTTTACTTCTTCTATGGTTTTTATAATGCCGCGGCTTTTTTTGCCGGCGCCGTAATATAATCTTTCTTTCATGGCTGACAGGAAGCTTTCATTGTTTTCATGTTTTTTGGAGGCTGTCTTTAAGTTGTCTACATATATAGCCCAATCTTCCAGTCCGTAAATGTTTCTAAAATCATTATTTACGGCAAAAACTTCGGCGCCGCTGGCAAGTCCTGAAAAAAGAAATATATCCATGATTTTTTTCTTTCCATCATCTTTGCCGTCAATATTTGAAATATCTATTTTACCATGCGGCGCTCCTTCTGCAAAAACATAATTTAAAACACCGCAGTCATGTAATTTTGAAAGCAGATTGAATATTAGTTTTTGAATATCTGGATTTGTGTGCATATCGTTTACGAATATTATGAGAGGAGTGTCGTACTTATATGATGAATCGACAACTGTAAATCCGCTGAAAATGTCGGATACGACATTTTTATTGTTTGTGGTAAAAGCGTGGCATATATCTGAAGATGCCATTAAAAAAATACATAAAGAAATCGTTAGAGTTATAATTTTTTTTGAGATAGTCATGATGTAAATCTCCTTTTTGTCATATGATAAGAAACAGAAATTAAGAACTTATAAATGTTTTGTTAAAAATGGGTTAAAAATATTTGATGGAATTTAAAAGCGATGTGACTGGCTGAAAATGCTGTTATTTTATGCTGTGACAAAGGACAAGCATGCGCAAAGTTGGTGAGCGTTTTTTATGAATAGTTTATTGCTAACGAAAAATTAACAATTCCTTTATTTTCTCTTAATTTACGTTTTGTATTATTTTGTTGTGAAGAGACAAAATCCGAAGCGGAGTCTTTGAATAACGGACTTGAAATGTCCGCAAAAAAGGGAGGAAAAGGAATGAAGTTTTCAAAAGTGGTATCGGTTTTAGTGGCTGCGGCATTTTTATCAGGAACATCTTTTGCCGGAGAAGTTGACAAGCTTGCAAATATGCTTGCTGAAAAAGGTCTTATTTCATACGGGGAGGCGCAGCAAGTTGTTACGGAAACAAAAGAATCTACAAGGCAGCTCACTGCAAGTGGTTTGAATCCTACGCTTCCTGCGTGGATACAGAATATGTCTATTAAAGGGGATATAAGGGTAAGGCACCAAGTCGATTGGGACGGTGCAAATACAAGAAACAGAGAAAGATTAAGACTTCGTTTTGGAATCGAAACAAGGCCTGTTGAAAGCATTAAAGCGGCGTTTGGAATCGCCAGCGGAGCTCTCGGAGGAAGTGGAGACAAAAATCCTACATCGACAAATCACACTTTTCAATCATTTAATAAAGTACCATTATTTATAGATTATGCATATTTGCAATATGATCCCGTGAGTTGCCTTAAAATAAGCGGCGGTAAAGTCAAAGGAGGAACGCATCTGTGGAATCCCACAGATTTAATCTGGGATACCGATATTAATCCCGACGGTTTTGCTGTCAATTTTAACAAAAGCGCTGGTTCAAAAATAAATATTTTTGCCAATGCGGGCTGGTATATTTTAAATGAAGGCAGAAACGGAAGAATAATGCCCGACACATATATTATTCAGCCTGGAATTTCTTTTGCTACTGGAAATTTCAGCGCGAAGTTTGGTCTTTCTTATCAGCAGTTTAATATGAAAGATAGAGAAGTTGTTTCAAACGAGTCAGGCTCTTATTTGCTGCCCAACGATTCGGATTTCAGATGTATTAATCCGGGCATAGAACTTAAGTTGAAAGAAGTCATCGCGGGCTTAACTTTAGGTATTTTCGGCGATTATGTCAAAAATACCGATGATACCGTTCACAAAAATAATCTTGAAGGCCGCGTTTTTGGTTTTCAATTCGGAAGTGATAAGATTGCGGAATTTGGAACATGGCAGATTAAAGCTATGAACAGATATTTGGAAGAATATGCCGTTCCTTTGGGATTGGGTGATTCAGATGCTTATGGAGGAAAAGGAAACAGTAAAGGCTATGAAGTCATATTGACTTTGGGCATTGCCAAAAATCTGTCGTTTGGGTTCGACTATTATCAAATGGAACAGATTGATGGGTCGAAAAATCCTAAAAGTCTTGCCCAGTTCGACTTAAATTATAAATTTTAAAATTTAAAACAAGGAGAAAAAATAAATGAAAAAATTAATAATCGCAGCTTTGGCGTTTATTTTATGTGCTGGCAACTTGTCAGCCGCAAGGATTGTTGTTGAAGGTTCCACGACGGTTCTTCCGATAGCGCAAAGAGCAGCAGAAGAATATATGGACGCAAACTCTTCCGCAGATATCACGGTAAGAGGCGGCGGTTCTGGAGTGGGAATAAATTCATTAATTTCAGGAACGTGCAATATAGCAAATTCATCAAGAGAGATTAAAGACAACGAACTTCAGTCCGCCGCGTCGAAAAAAGTAAAGCCAAAAGCTTTTGTCATAGCCATGGATGGAATTGCAGTTATAGTGAATAAAAATAATAGCATATCCGCGCTCTCCAAAAAACAAATAGCGGACATTTATACTGGAAAAATAACAAATTGGTCTCAGGTTGGCGGAAAAAATGAGAAAATAGTTGTAATTTCAAGAGATTCGGCAAGCGGAACTTTTGAATCTTTCAGTGAGCTAGCTTTAAACAAACAAAAAGTCGTAAGCGGTGCTCTGATGCAGGCTTCAAATCAAGCTATAGCAACTTCGGTTTCGACGACTCCCGGAGCAATAGGATATGTAGGTTTGGGTTATGTAACATCTTCAGTTAAATCTGTAGCTGTTGATGGCATTGAAGCAAGTGTGGAAGCAGTTTTGAAAAGCAAATACGCTTATTCAAGACCTTTATATATGTACACTAACGGCGAGCCAAAAGGAGAAACAAAAAATTTCATAGATTTTATTTTAAGCGATGACGGACAGACCATAGTGACAGAGGAAGGTTTTGTGTCGTTGAAATAAATATCCGATGGCGCTTTACGAATTGGGGCGGCACATACCCCGCCGCCCCGCCGCACATTATAAAGGAAACGAATGAATAATTTTAAAGAAAAATCAATTAAAATGCTTTTCGCAATTTTGGCTTTTGCTTCATTGTTCTTTTTATTGGGAATAATTTTCGTTTTATTTAAAGAAAGTGTTCCCGTTATAGCAGAAATCAATATATTAAAATTTTTATCTGGTAACCAATGGTATCCGACTCACGAACCTGCAGAATTCGGAATTTTGCCTTTAATAATGGCGTCTTTATGGGTTACGGCTGGTGCGATGTTTGTATGTGTTCCGCTGGGCATAGGAACGGCTTTGTATATAAATGAACTGTCGTCAATCAAGCAAAAACATTTTTTAAAGCCTCTTATAGAAATTTTAGCTGGCATACCGTCGATAGTATATGGTTTTTTCGGAATGCTTATAGTGGCTCCACTGATACAAAAAAGTTTTGCCATACCCACGGGATTATGCGCTTTTACAGCGAGTTTAGTGCTCGGCATAATGGCAATCCCGACGATAGCAAGTATATCGGAAGATGCTTTAAGCTTTGTGCCGAAAAGTTTTAAGGAAGCTTCTTTCGCTTTAGGTGCAAACAGATGGCAGACGCTTATAAAAGTTACCATACCTGCGGCCGCGTCTGGAATTTCTACTTCCGTGATATTGGGGGTAAGCAGAATTGTCGGTGAAACGATGACGGTCTTAATGGTTTCCGGAGGAGCGGCGGTTATACCTAAATCTTTTTTTGACCCTGTCCGTCCGATGACATCAACCATCGCCGCGGAAATGGGAGAAGCCGCAGTAGGAAGCATACATTACCATTCGCTTTTTGCAATAGGTTTAATATTATTTTTGATAACTCTTATTTTTAACGCCACAGCTGAAATAATAAGCAGAAAATACAGAATAAAGTTAGGTTTAGATAGATGAAAAATAAAATAGCTCAAATTTTAGGATTTTCTTTAATAACGGCAAGTATTGTAATAACACTGATATTTCTAGTCACTATAATTTATCTTATTGCTTCAAGAGGTCTTCCAGTAATATCTTGGGAATTTTTAACGTCTGTTCCGAGAAAAGGAATGACAGCTGGAGGCGTAGCGCCGGCGATTATAGGAACTTTTTATTTGACGATCGGAGCTATAATTTTCGCTTTGCCTTTCGGACTGGCCTGTGCCGTATATTTAAATGAGTACAGTTCCAAAGGTTATATGGTAAACATTATAAGAATGAGCATAAACAACCTGGCGGGCGTTCCTTCCGTAGTTTTTGGACTGTTTGGGTTGGCTGTTTTTGTCAAGTTTTTCGGTTTTGGAATTTCGATTTTATCGGGAAGTCTTACACTTGGAATATTGATTCTTCCTGCAGTCATTTCTGCATCGCAAGAAGCGTTGATGGCTGTTCCATACTCTATAAGAGAAGCCTCTTTTGCGCTTGGAGCAACGCAGTGGCAGACTATACGGAAAGCTGTAATTCCTGCAGCCATTCCGGGAATTATGACAGGAGTTATTTTAAGCATAGGAAGAGCTGCTGGCGAAACCGCGCCGATACTTTTTACTGCGGCAACTTTTTATAAAAGAGGTTATCCCGATTCGATTTTTTCTGAAGTTATGGCGCTGCCTTATCATATATATGCGCTTATGACCGAAGGGACAAAACCGGAACAGCAGGTTGTCATAGCTTACGGCTGCGCTCTTATACTTTTGATTGTGGTGCTTATGATTTCATCCATTGCGATATTTCTTAGAAATAAATATGGGAGTTCTTATGTCAATTGAACAAAATATCAGAATAGAAGCAGCATGTGTAAACTTTTATTATGGTGACAAAAAAGCCATAAAAAATATGAGCATTAATTTTTACGATAGAAAAGTTACAGCTTTAATCGGACCTTCGGGCTGTGGCAAATCGACTTTTATTAGACTGCTCAATAAAATGAACGATTTGGTACCAAATACCAAAGTCGAAGGAAACATTTATTTTGACGGCGGAGATATTTTAGACAAAAAATCCGATGTCGTAAAAATAAGAAGAAAAATAGGGATGGTTTTTCAGAAACCCAATCCTTTTCCCAAAAGCATATTTCAAAATATAAGCTACGGTTTGGAAATAAACGGCGGAAAAAGTAAAAAGGCCGTAACTGAAACCGTTGAAAAATCTTTGAGAAAAGCAGCTTTATGGGATGAAGTTAAAGACAGACTTCATGAAAATGCTTTAAAACTTTCTGGAGGGCAACAACAGAGATTGTGCATAGCGAGATGTCTTGCCGTAGAACCGGAAGTCATTCTTTTTGACGAACCCTGTGCCAGCCTTGACCCTATCTCTACAAATAAAATAGAAGAACTTATTTTGGAGTTAAGAAAAAATTACACAATCGCCATCGTCACGCACAATATGCAGCAGGCGGCAAGAGTTTCAGCTTATACGGCTTTTATGTATTTAGGTGAGCTTATAGAATTTAATTCTACAGATAAAATGTTTATAGCGCCGAAAAAAAAGAAAACCGAAGAATATCTGTCGGGAAAGTTTGGTTAAGTCGCTGCCTCTTTTAAAAAATTTAAAAGCAAGAAAATGTAAAATAAAAAATTTATGGAGAGAAAAAATGTTTTCAGAAAAAATTGTCCTGTTGAAAAAAGGCATAATTGATTATGCTGAACACGTTGAAAAAATGATTGTTGAAAGCCTTGAGCGGACAATGAAAAGGGACGAAGCCGTCCTGCACAATATAATAGAAAAAGAAGAAGCCGTTGCAAACAGATATGAAATTGAATTTGACGAAATCTGTGTAAATTATATTGCAAGATACCAACCGGCCGGAAAAAATCTGAGAATGATAATAAGCGCCATAAAAATGAGCAACGATTTAGAAAGAATGGCGGATCATGCGGTAAATATAGCTCAGAACGGCTTATTTTTAATTTCACATCCTTTCGTGAAGCCTTTTATAGATATACCGAAAATGAGCGAGATAACTGTCAGCATGCTCAAAAACGCGATAAAATCTTTTGTAGATGAGGACATGCATCTTGCAAAAAAAGTTTTGGAAAATGACGGGGAAGTTGACAGTTTAAAAATAAAAACCGTTGACGAAATTACCTACATTATGAGTGAAGAACCTAAAACCGTAAGCAGAGCGTTAAAAATTATAAACATAGTTTCAAATCTTGAAAGAGTAGCCGATTTGGCGACAAATATTTGTGAAGATGTCATATATCTCACTGATGGCATGATAGTCAAACATCATCAGGCGGATGCTTAAAGTGTTTAAAAAATATGAAAATTTGTCTGAGACGTTCTATATCTTTAATAAGGATTTAATATCGAAACCATTGCTTCTGTTTTTGTTGTTTTCTCTCTTTGTGAATAAGATTGTCTAACTGTGGAAAAGTGGACAAGACAAGCAAAGAATCAAAGATATGTTTAATCAAATCCAGCAAATAGAATATTGGCTCAACAACATACCAACAGAATGCCTCAACTATTTTACCCTTCAAGATGTCTTTACTTCAACTCTACTGTTGCATTAGCAGCTTGAATTCGTCAATTTTTTTGATTTTATTTTAAGGATTTAATAAAATACGATATTATGTCAAAAACTATAAAAAAGTTGCAAAAAGGCAGTATCATAGTTGTTTCGGCGCCGTCAGGAGCGGGAAAAACCAGTATATGCGATGCAATTATAAAAGAAGATAAAAATACAATTTACTCCATTTCAGCTACGACCAGACTTCCCAGATCACATGAAAAAAATGGCATTGAATATTTTTTTGTCAGTGAAACTAAATTTAAAACAATGATAAAAGAAGAAAAATTTGCTGAATGGGCCAAAGTTCACGGCAATTATTATGGAACTCTGAAATCTTTTCTTGATAAAACTTTAAAAAGCGGTAAAAACATTTTGCTTGACATAGACGTGCAAGGTGGGATAAATATTAAAAGGCAGTACCCTCAGGCATGCATGATTTTTATAATGGCTCCCGATTTGAAAACTATCGAGAAAAGGCTTAGATACAGAAATACAGACAGTGATAAAGTTATAAAAGAAAGGATTAAAAATGCCAAAAAAGAGCTTAAATCGTTTCCAAAATACGAATATTTAGTAATAAATGACAATTTTGAAAAGGCCGTGAAATCCGTATCAACAATAATAAAATCTTTGGAATATAAGATAAAAAAAGGAAAAAAATATTTTTAGGAGAATTAAAATGCTACAGGCAAAACCTTTGGAACAAGCCGTATTTGAATCAAAAATGGGAAGATATGAAGTCGTTAAGCTTGCATTGGAATGGATTGAAATAAAAAAACATGAAGACAATTATAGAAAATTAAGTCAGGCCGGACTCATAACAAAGGCTTTAGATGAAGTTCTAGATGGTACTGCGACTGCTGAAAAAATAAAAGAACTTAAGAAAAAAATAAAAATAAAAGAAACTAAAGCCGAATCGGAGTCCGAATCGACTAAGGCATAATTATGGATTTAAAAAATAAAAACGTAATAATGGGCATCTGCGGAGGAATAGCCGCATATAAAGCCTGCGATATAATACGCGGGCTTGTTAAGCTTGGCGCTAATGTAGAATGCATTCTTACATGCGGCGGCTCAAAATTTATAACTGCTTTGACTTTGCAGACTTTATCTAAAAACAGAGTTTACGTTGGAATGTTTGATGAGCCTGCCGTATGGGAAATAGAGCATATATCTCTGGCAAAAAAAGCCAATATGATTGTTATTGTTCCTGCGACGGCCGATATAATATCAAAGCTGGCATGCGGCAGAGCGGACGATTTGCTGTGTGCGACCGTCCTTGCTTCAAAATCAAAAATACTTGTCTGTCCTGCCATGAACGTTAATATGTTCAGACATAAAGCCGTTCAGACAAATATTCGCACTTTAAAAAGCTACGGATATGATTTTGTCATGCCTGAAAAGGGTGAACTTGCTTGCGGTGACATAGGAGACGGAAGGCTTGCCGGTAGTGAAAATATCATTTCGGAAATTATCAAGGGGCTTTCCAAAAAATGTCCAAAAAAAATCTGATATTTTTAATAACATCAGGTTCAACGAAAGAATATATCGATCCTGTGAGATTTATAAGCAATGATTCTTCCGGGAAAATGGGTGTGGCTCTTGCAAAACAGGCTTTGGCAAAACAAAATAAAGTTATTTTCATATGTGGAAGAAGTGAAGTTCTGCCGCCGAAAAAAGTAAAACTTATAAATGTAGTAAGCGCTTTGGATATGTTTAATGCGGTTAAAGAAAATCTGGATAAAGCAGACATAGTGATAGGTGCAGCCGCTGTAGCCGATTTTGCGCCGGTTTCACTTAAAAATCAAAAGATAAAAAAAGCTGCAAAAATTCCTGTAATAAAACTAAAAAAGAACCCTGATATAATAGCTTATTGCGGCAAAAATAAAAAAAACCAGATAGTTGCAGGCTTTGCTCTTGAAACGGAAAAGTTTCTTGAAAATGCTGAAAAAAAACTGAAATCCAAAGCTCTTGACTTAATAATAGCCAACGGCAAAGAATCTATGGGAGCTGATAAAACTTCGGTCAATATAATTAACAAAGACGGAACTGTTATCAAAATAAATAATTCGGATAAAAATGCAATAGCGGGAAAAATAATAGATGAAACAATCGGAATATTCTCAAATAATAAAGCTGGCAAAAAGGTCCCTTGAAGAGTATCAAAACTGGGACGAAGACGAAATTTATAAGGATCCAGTGATAAAACCCGCGACTGATAAAAGTTTGGAAAAAAATATTGGTGAAAGCAGCTTTTTTGTGAAAAAAGCAGGACCAGCACAGGAACTTGCGGCGTTAAAAGCTGAAACCGATAAATGCGGTAAATGTCCGCTTGGTTCAAGCAGGCTAAACTGCGTTTTTGGAGTAGGAGCAGCCGACGCGGATTTAATGTTTGTCGGTGAGGGACCTGGTTTTGATGAAGACCATAAAGGAGAACCTTTTATAGGAAGGGCAGGCCAGCTTTTAACAAAAATAATCGAAGCGATGGGTTATACACGCGAAACAGTGTATATAGCAAATATAGTAAAATGCCATCCGATGAAAGACCCTTCCGATCCAGAACTGCGTTCTAATGACAGACCCCCCACTCAGGAAGAAATGGACGACTGCCGTCCTTATCTTGACAAACAGCTTGAAATAATACGACCTAAAATTATCGTAACTCTCGGAGCATCTTCGACGAGAGGGCTTCTTGGAAGCGAAGAATCCATAAGCACTATACGCGGAAGCGTGAGAGAATATAACGGCATAAAACTTATGCCTACGTATCATCCGGCGGCATTACTTAGAAATCCGAGTCTTAAAAAAGTTGTTTGGGATGACATGAAAATAGTCACGAAATTTCTCAAAACAGGCAAAATATGAAAGTTCTCGAGGTTGCCGTTGCCGTACCTTTAAATAAAGCATTCTACTACCTTCCTCCGGAAAATATTGCTGCAGAAAATGTTGTGGGAAAAAGAGTAAAAGTTCAGTTCGGAAAAAGAAATTTGACAGCTTATGCTTTGTCCGTATGCGAAACAAAAGAAAATAAATTCAAATTGAAAACTGTTACAGAAATTCTGGATAGCAATCCTATAATTACTAAAGAGTCGGTTGAGCTTGCAAAATATATAAGTGCAAATTATGTGTGTTCTTTGGGGGAAGCGCTTGCGTCCATAATTCCACCATCCATAAAAGCTTCCCCAAAAAAATCTGGAAAACTGTTTGTGAGTGAAGATAATGTTTATGGCGCAAGGCATTTGCTTAATACAGGGCAGCAAAACGCCGTTGATTTAATCAATAACGGCATATTAGAGCAAACCTCAGGGAAATTTCTTCTCTTTGGAATAACCGCTTCCGGAAAAACCGAAATATATTTAAATAATATTGAATATGCTTTGAAACTTGGCAAAAGCGCGATAATGCTTATTCCTGAAATTTCCCTCACGGCGCAGTTTGTGGACATTGTCACAAAAAGATTTATTGGTAAAGTCGGCGTCTGGCACAGCTCCGTAAGCAATATTGAAAAATATAAATTATATATGAAGGCTAAAAACAGCGAAATAAAAATTATGCTCGGGGCACGCTCTGCGGTTTTTGCTCCTTTTGAAAATCTTGGCTTAATAATTATTGATGAGGAGCATGAACATACGTATAAGCAGGAACAAAAACCGTCTTATGATGCCAGAGAAGTGGCGTTTTGGAGAGGGAAATACCATAAAGCCGCAGTTGTTTTGGGATCTGCCACTCCTTCTTTGGAAAGTTACAAAGATGCGCTTGAAAATAAACTTACGTTGATTACGCTTCAGGAAAGAATCGATAAAAAGCAGATGCCCGAAGTGAAAGTTCTTTCTTTAAAAAACAGGCTTTATCTCAGAAGCATTCTCATGACGGAAACGATAGAAGCGATTTCAGACGCATTAAGCAGAAAAGAGCAGATAATCGTTTTTTTAAACAGGAGAGGTTATTCTCCTTCCATAATGTGCCGTAATTGTGGAAACGTTTACCAATGTCCGAACTGTTCTATATCGATGGTTTTTCACAGAAACCCGGATTTGCTGAAATGCCATTATTGCGCAGAGACAAAAGAACTTCCTATAACCTGTCCGATATGCAAAAGCAAAGAAATATCCGTTTTCGGTACGGGAACACAAAAAGTTGAAGATGAATTAAAAAAAATGTTTCCAAAAGCAAAAATATTCAGACTTGATGGAGACACGGCGTCTTCAAAAGAAGTTTATCTTAACGCTTACAAGGGAATAAAAAATGACAAATACGACATTTTGCTTGGGACTCAAATGATTGCGAAAGGTTTTGATTTTCCGCGCGTTAGCCTCGTCTGTGTTATTGACGCTGATACATCCTTATATCTTCCAGATTTTAAGTCGGCTGAAAAAACTTTTCAGATGATTACGCAGGTTGCCGGTCGTTGCGGCAGAGGCGATATGCAGGGTAATGTGATAGTTCAGACGGCGCACCCCGAACATTATGCCATAGAACATGCCAAAAAACACGATTTCGAATCTTTTTATAAAGTGGAGACCGAGCATAGAAAAAAGCTTTTTTATCCGCCTTACTGCGATGTAGCCAAAATAGCTGTACGGAATAAAGACGAAAAAAAAGCCATACATGATTCCGAGCAGCTTCTAATGTTAATCGAAAATATTGCAAAAAGTCTCGCCCTTCCAGTAAAAATTTTAGGGCCGTCTCCCGCTTATATTGCAAAATTGCATAACACTTATAGAAGGCATATAATTATTAAAGGCAAGAAAGAAGACATTTTAAAAGCTGTTCCTTTAATAAGCGAATACAAGAAGTCTACAGGAACACAGGTCAGCATAGAAATTATGCCGTCGGATTTAATATGATAGGAAATATATTAGCAGTATTTTTTGGAGGTGCGCTCGGTGCATTGTTTAGATTTCTGATTTCGGAATTTTTACCCGTAATCAGATGGGGAATACCTTTTACAATAATAATTGTAAACTTTACAGGCTGCTTCATTATGGGTTTTGCCGATTCTTTTTATGAAAGTAAAATTGTTGATTCTTATATAAGATATTTTCTTACGGTAGGACTGCTTGGCGGGTTTACGACTTTTTCGACATTTTCTCTGGAATTTTATGGTTTGATAAAAAGCGGGAATATTGCAGGATCGTTTATATATTTGTTTATTTCAGTTTTTATGTCACTTGCTGGATTTATTGCTGGGTATACAGCTGCACGACTGTTAAAATAATTTTGTTTTGAAATGCGGAGACAAAGAAAGTGGGAAATAAAGAAAAATTTGATAATATATAAAAAATTTGACATTGAAAATACTTTCTGGTATAATTTCCGACATTGTTATTGGGAACGTGGTGTAGCCTGGTTTAACACACTGCCCTGTCAAGGCAGAGACCGCGGGTTCAAATCCCGTCGTTCCCGCCAAGTATATCGTTACAACTTGATATACATGGCGAAGAAGACAATGAAGAAGCCGCTTGTCCGGTTATGGAATCGGATTTTGGCGGCTTTCGCATTTCTCCAGCTAAACTTTCCTTAATATCTACAAAATAGTTAAAAGGCTGTCTGTAAATAATTTTAACAGTTTTGCCTTCAAGAATACTCCCAAAAACCTTAAAATATGGGATTTTTCTATTCTGCTTTATTTCAGCTTTAATTTTAAATCATAGATACTGCCGTGTCTGACACTTCTGTTCCACATTCCATGCATTTAGTCAAAGCCATTGTATAACTCCTTTTATTATATGTTTTTTGTTAGGTGTCTTGAAATCGGTAAAATAAAAAGGCGGCAAATTATATGAGCCACTTAGATAACCCTATAATCTCCGTCTCTGCCTGTTTCCGAAGAAACAGGTTAAAAACAAACGATTATTTGAGGCTCTAAGTGTGTCAAATAAGGTTTTTTATCTTATCCAGCTCAGCACAGTCTTTCTCTGCACTTCCAACAAATAATCAATATTAAGTTTTAATAAACCTTTTGGCTTACGTATACGACAAATGCTCCTAAATCTAACTTTCTTGTATTATATAAAACCAATTCCGGGATTACAAACCATTTAAAATTAAAGATTTTTTTTGATATAATTCTAGAGTCGGTTCTTATCGTATAATCTGGATATTTCAATTTGGAGAGTATTGGAATGTTGTTGCAGACAGATATTAACGATTTAATAAAACATTACGAATTAACAAATCAAGAGGGTTTTTTGTTTTGCTTGTTTGAAGCAATATCAAATGCCCTTTATTCTTCTATTGAAAATACCGATGTAAAAATCAAAGTAAATTTTACGAGACAATACAAGGCAAATGAGATAATAGAAGATAAAGATAATTATATTAAATCTTTTATCATAACAGATAATGGCACTGGTTTTAACGATGTCAACTTTGATAGTTTTACAAGAAAAGCATATAAAACAAATCACGCTTGCGGAAAGGGTTTAGGAAGAATGGCATTTCTTAAAGTTTTTCAAGATGTTAGCATAGACAGTTATTTTGAAGAAAATTCAAAGTTATTTCATAGAAGTTTTGTTTTTGATACATCTGAAATAAAAGACAATAAAGAAAAAGTGAAAGAATCACATAATATTGAAACATCTATTTTATTCAACAATATTAAACCTCAATATCAAAAAAGCACCTTAATTAGCATAGATGATTATCACAAGGAAATACTTAATCATTTTTATATCTTTCTATACTATTTAATAGAAGAAAATAAAACTTTTGAGATTAAATTAACGGATGATAGCGGGAAGGTCTCCGAGAGAATAATCAATACTGAAAATTTAAAAAGTGATAAAGTCAAAAAGGAAAGTATTAGTATTACTGATACTTCTGCATTAGGCGGAATTGATAGTAAAGTTGATTTTGAAATCCTGCATATTAAAACTAAAAATATTGAAGAAAATAAAGCCTTTTACATCGTTGATGAAAGAGCAGCTGGAACAATAAATAATCTTAATTTGCCGCCAAACGTCTTAGAGGATAAGAATGGCTTTAGATACTTTTACAATGTCTATTTAAAGTCTTCGTATTTGAATAGATTTTTGAATGAGTCAAGAACACAGTTGTCCATTCCTACTGATAAGAAGAATCCCAATAAGAGCTTTGTAACTTCCGATAAAATAGAAGCATTGTTAAAGGATAAAGTTGATAAATTTTTAAATTATGAAATTGGAGTTTTAGAGAAGAAAAATGAAGATAGAGTTAGAAAGGTGTTAACTGATAGCGAATATAATAAAATTTCAAATAATAAAGCATATTTATATTTATTGGCAGATGAAGAAACTAAAAAATCATTACTTGGTTCAATTAGATATAATGATTCAAAGAATAGTATTGTTTCAAAGATTAAAGTTTTTCACGAGGAATTGCAGATTAAAACGATTGAAAAAATCAATAGCCTTGTTGAGAATATAAAAGATGTAAAAGGTGATGTTGACTTAAAAAAATTAGAGGAAGAAATAAATGATTTATCTATAAAAGTTAACCTTGAAAATTCTGTTAATCTTTCAAGTTATATTATGTATAGAAAATATGTTTTAAGTTTGTTTAACAATGCTTTGGAGTTATATAAAAATAATAAAAGTCAAAATGAAGCATTATTCCACAATTTATTACTGCCAAAGAAAGCCAACAATAATATTGATTCAAATTTATGGCTGCTTGATGAATTATTTTTGTATTTTGACGGGGCAAGTGAGCAATCTATATCAGATATTAAAATAAAAGGTTCCAAGATAATTAGGGATTTATCTGAAGAAGAAGAGCGGCAATTGAATGAATTTAATGAAAAAAGATTAAACAAACGAATGGATTTACTGTTTTTTCCAGAGGAAAGGAAATGTATTATTATAGAGCTTAAAGATCCAAAAATAGGGGTAAATGAAAATGCAGGGCAAATGGACAAATATGTGGAATTGTTGGCAAATTTTGTAAAGCCTGAGTTTGCAATAGAACATTTTTACACTTATTTGATAACAGATAATTTCAACAAATATGATAAACCGTCAGGCTATAGAAAAATATATAACATTGATGGTTTTGTAAGAGATTCTGCTGATATTAAAAATTTTGAAAATGATTTAACTATAGCCAACCAGTATTCAGAAATAATAAAATATACAGATATATATACAAGAGCAAACAAACGTAATGAAATATTTTTTAATAAACTAAACATTCTATTGAATTAAACTGTTATTTTTATTTGTAAAATGATATGTTCATAATGATAGTTTGCTTTTAAAGTAAGGAGGAAATAAAAATGGCAAAAACAGTAAAAGCTTCAAGAAGTGCAGTTACGGGTAAGTTTGTTTCTAAACAATATTCTCAGCAACATCCTAAAACAACAGTTAGAGAAACAATTAAAAAGAAGAAATAAAAGGTCTTATCGTATATTTTCTATATGATGTTATCTAAGTGAACGGGTATAGTAGAGAATGCAAAATAGTTGTAAATAATTTTAACAGTTTTGCCTTCAAGAATACTCCCAAAAACCTTAAAATATGGGATTTTTCACGGTTATCTGCTGTTCTATAACGTAATTCAAGGTTATTTACTATATTTAGCATTCTATGGGCATTTTGGAGCACTTTTTGGCTATCTGCTTCACAATAACTTAACTTGCTTTTGAGTGTAGCAAGCTCTTCTGTCAATTCCTTTTCCTTTATACTGAATATTTCTTCATTTTTTATACCATCTAAACGCATATCATATAAGTTATGAGGAGTTCTTTTTTGTTTGTTTTTAAGTGTTCTTGCTGTTTTGATATTTCTTTTATACCTTTTTCAATCCAAGAAACAATAACATCTGGTGTAGATACTGATTTTATAACAGGCAAAAATAATTCAGGCATATTTTCTTCTCTGATATACCCGCTGTGTTTATGCTGTCCTTTTGAAAAACTGCAGCGATAATATATATATTTCTTTTTTGCATTTTGTCCGATAATGGTACAATCGCATTTTCCGCATACTAATAACCCTCTGTATGCAAAGTCTTTTTTGCTATACATGGTCTATGAATGTTTTGCAGGGCTTTTTAGGCATTGACCTTTCCCCAAAAAACACATCCATTTGTAAGTTAGTACAGAAATAAGCAAAATATAAGCAAATGGAGGAGGTTTATGGGAAAGAAGAAATTTAGCGAAGAGCAAATAATCGGGATATTGAAAGAGGCGGAAAGCGGTGTGAAGATAGTGGATTTATGCAGGAAGCACGGAATGAGTGATGCGGCATATTACAATTGGAAAACAAAGTATTCGGGCTTAACAGTAAGTGAATTAAGACGGCTTAAAGCATTGGAAGAAGAAAACAGGCGGCTAAAAAATATAGTAGCAGAACAGGCGCTGGATATAAGGGCATTAAAGGAAATAAACGAAAAAAACTTTTAAAGCCTGAGGCGAGAAGGAAGGCAGTAGAGCATTTGAAAGGAAGTCTTGGGCTGAGTGAAAGGCGAGCATGTAAAATAGCAGGCATAGACAGAAGCAGCAAGAGATATAAGAGC
This sequence comes from Candidatus Endomicrobium procryptotermitis, assembly GCA_031279415.1. Taxonomy (NCBI): domain Bacteria; kingdom Pseudomonadati; phylum Elusimicrobiota; class Endomicrobiia; order Endomicrobiales; family Endomicrobiaceae; genus Endomicrobium; species Candidatus Endomicrobium procryptotermitis. The sequence goes on from JAITIP010000018.1 coordinate 49,993, forward strand.
AGAAAAAATGATGAGGTGATAAGAGAAAAGCTTATAGGGTTGGCACAGGAGAAAAGGCGATATGGAAGCCCGAGGCTGCATATACTGTTAAGACGGGAAGGATATGTGATAAATCACAAAAGGACGGAGAGAATATATAAAGAAGCGGGTTTATCGTTGAGAAAAAGAAGGCGTAAAAAACAGATATCAGTGATAAGAAAACCGTTGGAAACGGCAAAAGAAGCTAATGAGCAGTGGACGATGGATTTTGTGTTTGAAAGTTTATGGAGTGAAAGAAGGATAAAGATATTGACGATAATTGATAAGTATACGAGAGAATGTCCGTATTTAGAAGTTGATACATCGATAAACGGCAGAAAGATAGTAGAAGTATTGGAACGGATAAGGGATGTAAGAAATTTGCCGCAAGTGATCACGTTAGATAATGGACCTGAGTTTACGGGAAAGATATTGGACGAATGGGCATATAGGAATCAAATAAGGTTGGATTTTATAAGACCGGGGAAGCCTGTAGAAAACGGTTATATTGAAAGTTTTAATGGAAAATTAAGAGATGAATGTTTGAATGAGAACAGATTTTTGAATATCAGAGAAGCGAAAAAAAATAGAAGAATGGCGTAAAGATTACAATGAAACAAGACCACATAGTTCTTTAAACGGTTTAAGTCCGAGTGAATTTATGAAAAAACAAGCAGAAATTACAGCTTCAAAAACGGCTTTTCACTAACTTGCAAGTGGATGAACTTTTGGGGAAAGGTCACTCCACCAAAAAAGCATCAATATTAAGTTGTTTTAGGTTGTGTAAAACACTCCCTATAAGTATTATATAAAAATACAACAATTATTTATATGAAAGAAAATAATATAAAACAAATTATAGAAATACAAATATCGTATCTAGTTTTCTAAGCTATTTGTTTTTACTATAATTTAGTCACATTGGGGGGGATATGAGAATTAAAAAAGCAATCATAAAAAATTATAAAACTTTTAAACATTTTGAAATCTCATTTAATGAAGATATCAATATAATTATAGGTAATAACGAGGCAGGAAAAACCACATTGCTTGAAGCGTTGCATTTAGCCCTGACATGTCAAATACATGGTAGAAATTTAAAATATGAACTTTCTCCTTATTTTTTTAATCTTGATATAGTTAATGAATATATTGCTAATTTACAAATAAATTCACAAACTCCATTGCCAGAAATAAAAATTGAGATATTTTTTCATGAATCGGATAAGTTGAAAGATACTATTTTTTCTGGCAGAAATAATTCTTTACTGGAAGATGCTTATGGTGTATCTTTGACAATAGCTTTTGACTCTGAATTTCAAAATGCCTACACAAGCTATATTGCAGAACCTGCAAAGGTGAAAAACATACCTATAGAGTATTATGAAGTTAAATGGTACACCTTTTCTAATGCGCCTTTTAAATTTACACAACTTCCTTTTAAGAGTTTATTTTAACAAATATTGAAAGCAAGTATTTAAACACAGCAGATAGGCATATTTCTGATATTATAGATAACTATTTAATGGATAAAGAAAATGCCAACCTTTCGCTAATGTACAGGAAATTGAAAGAGTCATTTGGTGATGAAGAAAGTATTAAAAATATTAATAAAAAACTTGTAGAGTCCAGTTCCTCAGTAACAGATAAAAAACTTGCATTATCAGTTGATATTTCTACAAAGAATACATGGGAAACAAACCTAACTCTTTACCTTGATGATGTTCCATTTAAATATATTGGTAAAGGGGAACAAAATGCTATTAAAACAAAGCTTGCTATACAAAATAATTTATCAAAAACAAGTATAGTTATGATTGAAGAACCCGAAACAAGTCTTTCTTTCGGCAATATGCATAAATTGTTAAAAAACATTACAGAAAATTGTTCCAATAAACAAATTTTTGTAAGTACGCATAGCTCTTTTATATTGAATAAAATAGGTGTTGAAAAAGCTATCTTTATTCATAATAATAATGCCATGTCAATGAAGGATATTTCTCCAAAAACACAAGATTATTTCAAAAAATTACCTGGCTACGATACCCTAAGGGTTGTTTTATCAAGTAAAAGCATTCTTGTTGAAGGTCCATCAGATGAGTTGATAGTGCAACGGGCGTATCTTGATACTCATAGCAAACTTCCTATACAGGATGACATTGATGTTATGTCTGTTTCTATGGGTTTTAAGCGTTTTTTGGAAATAGCTAAAAAATTACAAAAAAATATAGTTGTTGTAACGGATAATGATGGAGATATTCCCGCATTGCAAAGCAAATATTCTGATTATCAAAGTGAATCAAATATTAAGATATGCTACTCAAAAGATCAATCTTTAAATACCTTGGAAACAAATATTGTGGCTGTGAATGATTTGGAAGTATTAAATTCAATTCTTGGTCAAAGTTATTCGGATAAAAAATCTCTTTTAACTTATATGATAAAAAGTAAAAATAAAACAAAATGTGCGCTACTAATATTTGAAAGTACACATAAAATTACAATGCCTCAATACATTTTAGATGCTATCCAATGACTGTAAAAAATAATCGTTTTATTTTTGCGGCAGCGGGAACGGGAAAAACAACTCAAATCGTTTCCCAAGCCTTATCTATACCAGAAAAAGAAATATTAATGACTACATACACAATAGAAAACACTAACAATATAATTGATGAAATTATAAGAAAAAACGGATATATTCCTCCAAATATAACTATCTTATCTTGGTTTTCTTTTCTGCTTACTGACCTTATACGCCCATATCAAACATTTCTTTATGATAAAGAACGAATATCAGAAATGGTTTTTTCTAATAAAATTTCAAATCTTTACACTAATAAAACCGATGTTGATAAATACTATTTTAGACGTAATTCTTCAGCTATATATAGCGATAAAATGTCTGCATTTGCCTATGAATGTAATAAAATAGGGGATAATGCAAGTGTAAAAAGACTTGCCAAAAGATACCACTATATATTCATTGACGAAACACAGGATTTAAGTGGTTGGGATTTAGAAGTTATGGAGGATATATTAAATTCTGATATAAACGTTGTTATGGTTGGAGATTCGAGACAAACAACATATAAGACCCATCAGACAAGAAAGAATTTAGCTTATGTGGACATTTATACGTGGTTTGAATATTTGGTTAAGAGAAATTTAGGAAAATTAGTTGTAATGGATAAATCTTATAGATGTAAACAGGAAATTTGTGATTTGGCAGATAGCTTATATCCAAATTTGCCAAAAACAACATCTTTGAATAGTGATACTGTGGAACATTGTGGATTATTTTATATAGCCACATCGGATTTAGCTACATACTATCAAAAATATAAGAAACCATTAATTCTTGTATATGACAGAACTTCACATTCTAAAGCTGGAGGTTTACCTACAATTAATTTCGGGAAAGCAAAAGGTCTTACTACGCATAGAAGCATAATAATACCAAATGGACCTATTGCGAAATTTTTAAAAACTGGAGAGCATTCTCATATAGCAAAAAGTATTGATAAGTTTTATGTGGCGATAACAAGAGCTAAATATAGTGTCGCTTTTGTTACTGATGACACTGTCGTTTTGCCATTAGTAACAAAATATTCAATATTCTGATATAGCTATTTCAAAAAGTTAAATATTACTTACTATTTGACTTTTACCCATTGAGTTTTGTCTTGATTTAACGAGTAAGTTTCATTGCTAGTATTATAATGTAGTATATTTCTTTTTTGAAGCGATTTCAGACATTCTCTTGTTGTGAGAACGTAAAGGTCTGCTCTTTCATCAACAAGTTGCCAATCTGCAAGAGCTTTATTATAGATATATAGAATGATATGAGAAAATATACAAAAGAAGAAAAGAAATCACAAACAATATCTATGCATGCACTTGAAGTATGGCGAGGTAATAAGAAATGGTTTGATGCAGCCGGAAAACCATTAAATTGTACTGAATGCCAAAAAATCTATAAGAAAGTATATGGTCATATTAAAACATATTTATATCATCATTAATATATAAAGAAATGAAAGAAAAGGGGTATTTAGAAGAAAGATATAAGACTGTTGACCCAGTTAAACGCTCAAAATCTTTTCCTGTTTTGCCCAATTTATAGCTTTTATGTTAGATAATTGTTCAAAAATCAATAGTATAAAATGCAAGAAAGCTATTCAACTCCTACATTTTACCCCGTATTACGTATTAGTAGATGCTTAGAACTTTATAAATAATTAAGAGCCTTGAAGTCTTGATTTTTTAACGGATTTTGAGGTTTTTCTTTTTCCGCATAATCAATGCTTTTCTTAATATATACAAAGTATTTAAAAGGCTGTCTATAAGCGGCTTCAGAGATGTAATTCATGCCTGAAGGTATTAAATTTTGGTTATTTGATTGTTTATAGCGTAATTCAAGGGTGGGTTATTGTGTTAATAATTATTATATATAATTACAAAATGATATTTATCCAGTTTGCATTTGGGATTTCAAAGATGTAAAATTTTCAATATTTGTAAGGAGGGTTTGGTTATGGAAAACAAATACGATGTAATAGTTATCGGAGCGGGACATGCCGGCTGCGAGGCCTGTCTTGCGACCGCAAGAATGGGTTTTAAAACTCTTATAATTACTTTAAATGTCGATTCTATAGCAAGAATGCCTTGCAACCCTGCCGTCGGTGGCATTGCAAAAGGGCAGATGGTAAGAGAAATAGACGCTATGGGCGGAGAAATGGCATGGGCAACAGACCATGCGGGGATACAATTTAAAATATTAAACAGTTCAAGAGGCCCTGCGGTTTGGTCGCCGAGAGCTCAGTGCGATAAAGAATTGTATTCCGTGTTAATGTCGAAAACGCTTCAAAATACGAAAAATCTCGATATTTTGCAGTCTGAAGCGACTTCGTTAATCGTAAAAAATGGTAAAGTCTGCGGAGTTAAAATACTTACGGGAGAAAGAATTGAAGCAAAATCCGTAGTCGTCACTACAGGAACGTTCTTGAGAGGAACTATACATCTTGGTAAGATGTTTTTTAATGGTGGCAGATTTAACGAAAGAGAAGCCGCTCATCTGTCAAAATCGTTAATTGAAGACTGCGGGCTTAAACTCGAGAGATTTAAAACTACCACTACTCCGCGTATCAACTCAAATTCAATAGATTATTCAAAAATGAGCGAACAGCCGGGAGACGTAAATCCCAAACCCTTTTCGCATTTCACAGAGATGGAAAGGTGGAGAAAAAATTTAAAACAAGTCTCATGTTGGCTTACTTACACAAATCCCATAACGCATAAAATAGTCGGAGATAATATAGATTTATCATCGATACCGATAAGTAACGGTGACAGTAAAAGTCCGCGCTACTGTCCTGCCATAGAAGAAAAAATCGAAAGGTATCCGCAAAAGACAAGTCATCATATTTTTGTGGAACCCGAAGGATATAATACGAATGAAATTTACCTCAACGGCTTATACACCGGACTGCCTTTCAATTTACAGCAGCAGATGATAAACTCTATAGCCGGACTTGAACATGCAAAAGTTATCAGATACGCTTATGCTATAGAATACGATTATTCAAGTCCTTTGCAGATAAAAAAGAGTTTGGAAACAAAAACCGTAGAAAATATTTTTCTCGGAGGCCAGATTAACGGGACAACCGGATATGAAGAAGCCGCTGCACAGGGGTTTATCGCAGGAGTAAACGCAGGCCTTAAGATTTTAGGCAGGCTTCCCTTAATACTCGGAAGAAACGAATCTTACATAGGAATTCTCATAGATGATATAACCACAAAAGGTATGGACGAACCTTACAGGATGTTTACATCACGTGCGGAATACAGGCTTTCAATAAGAAATGACAATGCGGATTTGCGGCTTATGGACATAGGCCGTTCAATAGGGCTTATTTCTGACGCTATGTACAAAAAGTTTGAATTGTACAAAAAAACTCTAACGGATATTTATGAAGGAAACGAAGAAAATATTCCTACAGATGAAGAACTGGCACCTTGGTCGCTTGAAAAAGTTAAGGAAGAGCTTTATATACACAAAAAATATGAAGGGTATATTGAAATACAAGATAAAATGGCTGCAAAAATGAAAAAAAGTGAAGACCGTAGAATTCCAGACGATTTCGATTATAGTAAACTCGTTTCTCTTTCTGCAGAAACCAAGCAGAGACTTTTTGAAGTGAAACCTCAAACTCTTGGACAAGCCGCAAGAATACATGCCATAAAACCTTCAGATATTGCCATTTTGACGGTTTATCTCGAAAAAGAAAGAAAACGGAGAAAAAATGAAAAACAAATCCATTGATATTTATTTTTTTGGCGGAACAGGAAGCATCTATCTGTCCGCTAAAAAAATTGTGGAAATATTTCATAAAGACGAATGAACTGTAAATATTATCCACCCTATCTCTTTGTTTAGCATTACTATAATTTAATTTTTAATTTGTTTGTATTTTTTCATTCCTGCTTTTTACAAACTTATCCCTGTTATTCACATCAAACTGGATTTGTCTGCAAAAAGAAAAAGAATCAAAAAGAGAATTAACGACATGCCCTGCCTCAACTTCTTTTCCTTCTTTAAAAAACAAATGGCAACTATCAGAAATAACAAAAATATCAACTTTGTTTTTGCAAATAACTTCAGATGCTGTGTTTAACATAGTGAACTTGGTAAATATAAAAACAGATTGAAAGTTCATTTAGAATCTGGTAAAATTTTACTCTATAAATAATATGACAAAAAGGAGAAAGCAGTCATGAGAAAGCCGTTGATGGCAGGAAACTGGAAGATGAACAAAACAGTTGAAGAAGCGGTAAGCATGGTAAAGGCTTTGAAAAAAGCAGTATCGGATATTGAAGATGTAGAAATTTTAATTTGTCCTGCGTTCACCGCTCTTTACGCGGTAAATAATGAAATTAAAGGCACTAATATAAATTTGGGTGCACAAAATCTTTTCTGGGAAGCAAAAGGCGCGTTCACTGGAGAAATTTCTCCGTACATGGTAAAAGATGCGGGCTGTTCTTATGTGATAATAGGACATTCGGAAAGAAGGCAGTATTTCGCCGAAACCGATGAGACGGTAAACAAAAGAGTAAAAGCCGCTTTTTCAGCCGATCTCATTCCGGTCGTATGCGTCGGAGAAACTCTTGAAGAAAGAGAAAAAAACATGACTTTTAAAGTTATCGAAACACAGATAAGAGGTGGTTTGGCGAATTTGAGTGAGGAAGAAGCCTCAGCAATAGTCATAGCTTATGAGCCTGTTTGGGCTATAGGCACAGGAAAAACTGCAACGCCGCTGCAAGCTCAGGAAGTGCACGACTATATAAGAAAACTCTATAAAGAAATATATAAAGATGCTGCTGCTGACAAAATAAGGATTCTTTATGGAGGTTCGGTAAATCCAAAAAACGTTTCCGACCTTATGAAACAGCCGGATATAGACGGCGGTTTGGTAGGCGGAGCAAGCCTTGAAGCTGAATCATTCTCGCAATTAGTAAAATATTCAAAATGAAAAACAAAAAATTCATAACCGTAAATGTGTCTAACAGGCACATTCATTTGACCAGAGAGCATGTCGAAGCTCTTTTCGGAGAAGGTTACAGACTCAGCGTAAAGAAAGTTCTTATGCAGCCCCAGCAGTTTTCCGCTAATGAAGTCGTTGACGTTTTGGGACCGAAAGCCGCTCTTGAAAATGTTAGAATCGTAGGACCCGAAAGAATTCAGACACAGGTAGAAATTACCGCGGCAGAAGCAAGAAAAATAGGCGTTGAGACTTTTGTCAGATTGTCCGGCGATTTGAAAGGAACAGCCGGAGTTATTTTAAAAAGTGCAAAAGGCGCAGTCGAACTTAAAGAAGGCTGCATAGTGGCAAAAAGGCATCTGCATTTTCCGCCACGAGATGCGGCGGAAATGAAACTTAAAAATGGAGATGTAGTTTCCGTAAAAGTTTCAGGAGAAAGAGCACTGTCTTTTGAAAACATGGTAGTAAGAATTGATGAAAAAAACGCTGAAATAGAATGTCATTTGGATATAGATGAAGCCAATGCGGCATTGATAAAAAGCGGTGATAAAGTGGAAATAATAAAATGAAAAAAATAACAAAAGTGGCGTTTGGAAATGATCACGCAGCAGCGGAAGTAAGAAATACAGTTAAACAATATCTGACAAGCATAGGATATGAAATAGAAGATTTCGGTTATGAAGGTACCGGAATCTGTGATTATCCTGACTATGCCGAAAAAGTGGCATATGCGGTTCTTCAGGGGAGAGCCGACAAAGGAGTTCTCATATGCGGTAGCGGAATAGGTATGTGCATTGCTGCCAATAAAGTTAACGGAATAATTGCCGCTCCATGTTGGGACGAAGATACGGCCGCTCTGGCAGCGCAGCATAATTGTGCAGATATTTTGTGTCTCGGTTCGAGAAAGGCGACCGTAAGCGAACTTTGCCACAGAATAAAAATATGGCTTGAAACTTCTTTTGAAGCCCGTCATGAAAAAAGAATAATAAAAATAAAAAAAATTGAGGAAGCACAATGCAAAGTTTAATTGTGTCTGCCTTTGATATAAATATGAAAGAAAATTTATTGTGGCGGCTAAATGCAGTTATGTATACGCTTCCTGACTGGGATATAAGAGACGGCTTGAGGTTTGAAAAATGATAAAAAAAATATTTTTAATGACTGCCTTTTTTCTTGTTTTACAGGCTTGCGCTACTCCGACGGTCATAATAAAGCAGGACTATGATTTTGCTTCGGTAAGAAGCGTAAGAGTCGGAAAATTTGTTTCGAACACCGATTATTCAAATTCCGGCAGCGTGGTGCAAAACGCTTTTATAAGGCATCTTCTTGCGAAAGGATACAATGTGAAAGCCGGTCATGATACGCAAAGCGATGTAATTATCAGAGGAAGCGTTACGACATATGTTCCCGATAAAAAATATCTTATCAGGCTTCCGGAAGAAAACAATTTTTATAACAGAAATTCAAGACATGCGTATACCGTAATTTATGCAAGCGATATTACTGAGATAAGCGGTTCTACGATGTACGATTTGGGTCCTGCTTTAGGATTAAACGAGCCGAATAAAATTATGGCAAGCAATGCGACGGTAGGAGTTTATGCATATATGGAAGACAGCGAAACCGGAGAAATAGTTTGGTCGGACTCATATACGTATGAAGGGCTGGATTTGTCATCAACGCTTGAAGGCGCTGTAAAATACGTATTAAGGTCTTTGCCTGTTCTTAATCGCAACGATGGAATAATAAAATGAAAACGTTTTTCAGCAGCCACTGAGAAGAATTCGAATTTATTTTTTCCATTACACCATACTGTATATAATAAATAGCAGCACGTTTAGAAATTAATATTTTAATGGAAATAACAGGGAGGCATAATGAAAAAGTTTTCGACTTTTATTCTGTCATTAGTTTTTTTGTCGGTACAATGCTATGCTGAAGTTGCCGTAACTGTATATAACAATAACCGTGCACTTGTAAAGGAAGTAAGGGATGTGTCACTTAAAAAAGGCGCTCAGACGCTTGAGTTTGACAATGTCGCTTCACAGATAGACCCAACAAGCGTTCTGCCGAAATTTTTAAGCGACGCTTCAAAAATCAAAATTCTTGAACAGAATTTTGATTACGATTTAGTCAGCACGGAGAAACTTCTCACAAAATACATAGGCAAGGACATTGAAATTGAAAGAACAGGAGAAGACAAAAGAAGTAAACTTGCCGGTAAGTTATTGTCCGTTTCCGGAGGGCTGGTCGTTCAATCATCAAATAAAATAGTAATAAATCCGCAGGGCGAAATTTCTCTTTCGAAACTTCCTGAAAATTTGAGATTGAAACCCACGCTTGTATGGCTTATCGACAGTGAACTTTTTGGAACAAAAAAAATGGAAGTTTCCTATCAAACCGGAGGCATGAGCTGGAATGCTGATTATGTTTTGGTAACCGATGAAAAAGATACAAAAGCCGATATTACCGGTTGGGTGACTTTGCATAATAACAGCGGCGCAGAATTTAAAGATGCTAAACTTAAACTTATCGCCGGAGACGTAAATATTGTCCGTCCCGCCTTGTCAGGAAGGAGAGAAGTATGGGATTTAAAAATGGACAAAACGGCGAACATTCAGTCATTTCAGGAGAAATCGTTTTTTGAATACCATATTTACGAACTACAAAGAAAATCAACGATTAAAAATAATGAAATAAAGCAGATAGAGTTTATTACCGCTTCAAACGTTCCGGTAAAAAAAGTTTTTACTTATAACGGTGCGCAAAACGATACTAAAGTAACAGTAAATCTTGACTTTAAAAACTCCAAAGAAAATAATCTTGGAATTCCACTGCCAAAAGGAAGGATAAGAGTAAATAAATATGACGGTGATTCAATGGAATTTATAGGAGAAGACAATATCGATCATACAGCAAAAGACGTGAAGCTTTCTATTTATATAGGAAACGCTTTTGACATAACAGGAGAAAGAAAGCAGACAAGTTACAAAAACATCTCTTCAAAAAGCGTTGAAGAAAGCTATAAAATAACTTTAAAAAATAGCAAAAACACGACGGTTGAAGTCAATGTAGTCGAATCTATGTACAGATGGAATAATTGGGAGATAACACAGAAATCGGACGTTTTTACAAAAAAAGATTCCAGAACGGTGGAATTTTTGGTAACTGTTCCCGCAAACGGCGAAAAGGAAATTGCTTATACTGTAAAATATTGGTGGAAATAAAAGGATAGGTTATGAAAAAAATATTTTTCTTATCTATCTTATTGTCTTTTTTTGCCAGATTTGTCTCAGCTGATGTTGCCATAACAGTTTACAATAACAATAAAGCGCTGATAAAAGAAACAAGAGAAATTATGCTTAAAGAAGGCGTTCAGACTGTTCGGCTGAAAAAGATATAAAAGCCGATATTATAGGCTTGGTAACTTTAAATAATAACAGTGGTGCAGAATTTAAAGATGCAAAATTAAAACTTGTGGCTGGCGATGTAAAAAATATATCGCCGCCTAAAAATATAGCGCAGGATGAATTAATGGTGTTTAAAACAGCCGACATTGGGCAGTCTTCCAAATCTTATTTTCAGGAGAAATCGTTTTTTGAATACCATATTTATGAACTGCAAAGAAAATCTGCGATTAAAAATAACGAAATAAAACAGATAGAGTTCATTTCAGCGAGAAATGTTCCGATAAAAAAAGTTTTCACTTATAATGGCGTACAAAATGGAAACAAAGTAACAGTAACCCTTGAATTTAAAAATTCCAAAGAAAATAATCTGGGAATTCCATTGCCTAAAGGGAGAGTGCGAGTAAATAAGTATGACGGCAATTCAATGGAATTTATAGGAGAAGACAATATCGATCATACAGCAAAAGACGCTAAACTTTCGATATAAAGGGAGAAAGGGAACGTACGCATTATACGAACTTTGCCCATAATAAAACTATTGAGGAAACCTATAAAATAACTGTAAAAAACAGTAAAAACAACGCTATTAACGTAAATATCGTCGAACCTATGTAGAATCGGAAAGAATGGAAAATCATTGAAAGCTCTGTGAAATTTAATAAGAAAAATTCGCATACTGTAGAAGTTTTGATAAACGTAGCAGCTAATTCGGAAAAGACAGAGACTTACACGGTAAGATACTCATGGTAAATGGAATAGAAAAATATATCGATTATACGCTGCTCAAACCCGATACGCCTTTTGACATGTTTGAAAGGCTTTGCGCCGATGCCGAAAAATATCGGTTTTATTCTGTTTGTGTTCCTCCTTATGTCGTGAAAGAGTGTAAAAAGTTTCTTAAAAATTCTAAAGTAAAAATTACAACCGTTATAGGTTTTCCTTTAGGATACAATTCGACGCAGACAAAATTATTTGAAATGCAAAAAGCTATATCCGATGGAGCCGATGAAACAGACATAGTAATGAACGTATCGGCTTTTAAATCTGGCAGAACCAATTATGTGCTAAACGAGTTAAAAGAACTCAGAAAATCGGCTGGAAAAAGTGTTCTCAAAATCATTATTGAAAGCTGTTGTTTAAGTAAAGAAGAAATCGCGGCAGTTTGCGCTCTAGTGTCGGAAAGTGGTGCAGATTTTGTTAAAACTTCGACGGGGTTTGGTTCCGGTGGTGCAAAAATCGGAGATATAAAATTGATAAAAAATTCCATTCCCCGGCATATAAAAATAAAAGCTTCCGGATGTATAAAAACTTTACAGCAAGCGCAGGAGTTTATAAAAGCAGGAGCTTCAAGAATAGGTACATCGTCACTTTTAAGTGCAGAATTTTAAATGGGAAATATGGAGATGTAAAGCTGCATTTGAAAAGATATAAGTGATTTTCTCAAGCGGCTTAATTCCGGCAGTTATGTCAAAAAGATGAAATTTAATAGCATTGTAAAAAAGGAGCTGTAAATGCAGACATCAGATTTGAAAATAATATCTGCGGAGGTGCGCAAAGATATTATCAAAATGCTAGGGCTTGCGGGTTCTGGACATCCTGGCGGGAGTTTGTCTTCAGTAGAACTTTTGGTCAGTTTGTATTTTAACCATATGAAATTTAATCCTCGCAATCCTGATGATCCGAACAGAGATTATTTTGTCCTTTCGAAAGGGCATGTATGCCCGGTTCTATATGCGGTTTTAGCCCAGCTTAAATGTATAGACGTAGACGAACTTTGCACTTTAAGGCAGGCGGGGAGCCGTCTTCAAGGACACCCGGCAAAAGACAAAAAACTACCTGGCATTGAAATTTCAACAGGTTCTTTGGGATACGGGCTTTCTATAGGCGCGGGCATATGCGCAGGCATTAAACAATTAAAAAAAGAAAATAGAGTTTATGTTTTGATGGGAGACGGCGAACAGCAAGAGGGAAGTGTATGGGAAGCCGCAATGGCCGCGTCGCATTTAAAACTTGACAATTTGTGCGCGATAATCGATGATAACGCTTTGCAGATTGACGGGGAAACAAAAAAAGTCATGAACATACAGCCTTTGGCCGAAAAATATAAATCTTTCGGCTGGAACGTAATAGAAATCGATGGACACGATTTAGATGCAGCAGATAGAGCTTATGCGTCGGCTAAAACTGAAACATGCAGACCTACGGTGATAATAGCAAAAACAATAAAAGGCAAAGGTGTTTCTTTTATGGAGAATCTTGCGGAATGGCATGGTAAGGCTCCTTCAAAAGAGTTGGTTGTCAAAGCTATTGAAGAAATAGATGCCGCCGCGCTGGATAAAAAAATTTAACATATAAATAAGACTAGGAGATAATATGGTTGAAGTGTTTGGAAAGAAAGCCACAAGGTTCGGTTTTGGGGAGGCTTTGGTTGCGCTAGGTGAAAAAGATCCAAAAATATTTGTTTTGGGAGCGGATACTGTTTCTTCAGTGGCAATAAATGATTTTCAGAAAAAATTTCCCGATAGGTTTATAAATGTAGGGATAGCAGAAACAAATTTGATAGGCATGGCCGCCGGACTTGCCGCAGCAGGTTTTATACCGTTTGCCGCGACTTATGGAGTTTTTGCTTCAGGCAGACCGTGGGAACAGATAAGAACTACAGTTTGTTATTCGAATTTAAATGTAAAAATAGGTGGTTCTCATTCAGGACTTATGGTAGGTCCAGATGGTGCGACACATCAGGCTTTGGAAGAAATTGCAATAATGAGATGTATTCCAAAAATGACTGTAATAGCGCCCTGCGATTTAATCGAAACTAAAAAAGCGACAATGATGTCGGCATATTTTGACGGTCCTGTGTACATAAGATACGGAAGAGAAAACGTTCCTATTTTTACAAAACAGGAAACACCTTTTGAAATAGGCAAAGCAAATGTTTTGCGCGATGGAAAAGATGTGGCGATTCTTGCCTGCGGAACAATGGTTTACGAAAGTTTGATGGCGGCTGAAATTTTGGAAAAGAAAGGAATTAAAGCAAGAGTTGTCAATATTCACACCATAAAGCCCATTGATGAGAAAGTGATTATAGATGCTGCTAAAGACTGTGGCGCCATAGTTACGGCCGAAGAACATCAGATTTTTGCGGGTTTCGGTTCGGCTGTTGCAGAAGTTATAGTCAGAAACAGTCCCGTCCCGATGGAGTTTGTCGGAGTCGATGATTCATTTGGTGAGTCGGGAGAAGCTTACGATTTAATTGAAAAATTCGGTTTGAAAGATGTAAATATCGCGCAATCAGCTGAAAAAGTTTTAAAGAGAAAATAATGCCGATAAACAGAATAATTCTGATTGTTTTAGACAGTGCCGGAGTTGGCGCTCTTGCGGATGCAGCCGAATACGGCGATGATGGGGCAGATACAATCGGGCATATTATCGACAAGGTTGGAAACGGTTTTCATCTTCCTAATCTTGAAAAGCTTGGTCTTTACAAAATTTTGGAAAGAAAAACAAATTGTCAGAATTTGGATATTATCGGCTGTTATGGAAAAATGATTACAAAATCGCCTGCAAAAGATACAACGGCAGGTCATTGGGAAATGGCTGGAATAGTTTTGGATAAGCCTTTCCCAACTTATCCGAACGGTTTTCCGCAGGAGTTAATAACCGAATTTGAGAAACTTATCGGAACGAAAATTTTAGGCAATTGTGTGGCAAGCGGTACGGAAATAATTAAACATTTTGGAGATGAACATTATAATACGGGCTATCCTATTGTCTACACTTCGGCGGATTCGGTCTTTCAAATTGCCGCTCATGAATGCGTTTATGGATTGGACAAGCTTTATAAAATATGTAAAATTGCCAGAAAAATGCTTATTGGTAAATATGTCATCGGAAGAGTTATAGCAAGGCCTTTTATCGGAGAAAGTGGAAATTATACTCGTACGGCAAATAGAAAAGATTATTCGCTTACTCCATTGGAGACTACAGTATTGGACGAAATTAAAAATGCGGGTGGAGAAGTTGTCGCCATAGGAAAAATAGAAGATATTTTTAATGGGAAAGGGATTACAAAAACCGTTCACACCAAAGGCAATGCAAATGGCATGGAAGTTACGGCGGAAGAAATAAGGGTTGGCGGCATAAGCAGTAAAAAAACTCTTATTTTTACTAATCTTGTCGATTTCGATATGCTTTGGGGACATCGCAGAGATATAATCTCTTATGCAAAAGCCTTGAAAGAGTTTGACGATTTTCTTCCGGCACTCATGGGCATGCTCGGAGATGGAGATATGCTGATAATAACGGCAGACCACGGATGCGATCCGTCTTTTACGAAACATACCGATCATACAAGGGAGTACGTACCGCTGTTGGTGTACGGAAAAAAGTTACAAAGAAATATCAATCTCGGCGTCAGAAAGACTCTTGCGGATACCGCTCAAACGATAGCAGATATTTTTAATCTCCCGCCGCTTAAGAACGGCACAAGTTTTAAGAAAGAAATAGAAACTTAGCGATTTGAGCGGAATTTTATTTACACAGCGGACAAAGGTAAATGAAGATGGTAAATGTTTTGGAAAAAATACAAAAAACAAAAAAGGCGATTCTGCCTCATTCTGGTTTTAACCTTTCTGCGGCTGTCATTGCTGGTTCGGGATTGGGAGAGCTTAGAAACTCTTTTACGGTTCTTAAAACCGTTAAATATTCTAAAATTCCATACTTTGCAAAAACTACAGTTAAAGGTCATGACGGCGAACTTCATTTGTGCCGCAGCGCAAAAACAGACTTTTTGATTTTTAACGGGCGCTTTCATTTTTATGAAGGACATTCTCCCGAAGATATAATTTATCCCATAAGAGTTGTAAAAATGCTTGGAGCGCAGAAACTTATAATTACAGCCGCCGCAGGCGCGGTAAATAAAAAATATCATGCTGGCGATGCGGTCATTTTAAGCGACCACATAAATTTTACAGGAACAGACCCTCTCAGAGGAAAACATTTTTCGGTTTTTGGAGAACGTTTTCCGAACATGAGCAGTGTTTACGATTTATCTTTGAGAAAAGAAGCATTGAAAGCGGCAAAAAAATATGCATTAAGAGTGCATGAGGGAATATATTTTGGCGTTTCGGGTCCATCGTATGAAACTCCAGCCGCTGTAAAAGCTTATGAAAAACTCGGAGCGGACATTGTAGGCATGTCTGTAGTTTATGAAGCCGAAGCTGCTGTGCAAATGAATATGCGGATTCTCGGCCTTGTTTATGTATCAAATATGGCGGCTGGAATTCACCATATTTCTTTAAAACATGAAGACGTTTTGAAAACCGGAAAACAAACCGTTCCAAAATTTGCCGCCATAATAAAAGAAGTTTTGGAGAAAACTAAGTGAGAGTATATGATATAATATATAAAAAAAGAAACCTTCAAGCTCTTTCGAGAGAAGAAATAGAATTTATGGTTTTTAATTATAACAATGGGGAAATTGCCGACTATCAGATGTCGGCTTTTTTAATGTCGATTTTTTTTGCTTCAATGACCGATGAAGAAATGTTTTATTTGACCGAAGCTATGACAAAGTCCGGCGATATAATCGATTTGTCTTTTTTGGAAATGCCGACAGCAGATAAGCATTCCACCGGAGGAGTAGGCGACGGAACTTCTCTTATTGCTGTGCCGATTGCAGCAAGTGCCGGTATATGCGTTCCGATGATGTCAGGAAGGGGTTTGGGACATACAGGTGGAACATTGGATAAATTGGAATCTATTCCGGGTTTCAGAGTAAATATAGATAAAAAGGAGTTTTTGGAATTTCTGGAATACGCCAATATGGCATTCATAGGGCAGACGCGTGAAATAGCGCCCGCGGATAAAAAAATGTATGCTTTACGCGATGCGACCGCTACGGTAGAATCGCTTCCTTTGATATGCGCCAGCATTATGTCAAAGAAAATTGCAGAAGGAGTGCAGACGCTTGTGCTGGATGTTAAAACCGGAAATGGTGCGTTTATGAAGTCTCATAAGGATGCGTTGGAATTGTCACGGAAAATGATAAGTATCGGAAAAACTTTTAAAAGAAACGTTTCCGCGGTTATTACTGATATGAATACCCCTTTGGGAAACTGCGTGGGAAACTCGATCGAAATTAAGCAGACAGTCGAAATATTGAAAGGTGATTTGAAAAACGATTTATACGAACTTTCAGTTGACCTTGCCGCCATGATGATATTTGGATGTGCTAAAGCGTCAAGAATTGAAGATGCGCGTGAGATTGCAAAAAAGCAAATTTCAAGTGGCGCTGCGCTTGAGAAGTTCAGACAGGTAATAAAGATGCAGGGTGGAAATCCGTCTGTTATCGATAATCCCGTCGGCGTTTTGCCTCAGGCAAAAAATTCGTTAAAGATTAAAGCTGTCAAAACCGGATATATCTCTTGCATGAGAACAAGAGATATAGGCATTGCCTCAGTTATGGCGGGAGCAGGAAGAAATAAAAAAGAAGATTCTATAGATTACAGCGCGGGAATTATGCTGTATAAAAAAACTGGAGATTATGTAAAAGAAGGAGAGACAATCGCAGAACTGCTTTACAATTGTGATAAAAATATTGACGAAGCATTATTTCTTATGAACGGCTCTTATATAATTTTAGAAGAAAAAACAGTAAATCCAGAACTTATAAAGGAAAGACTAAACTAATGGATACGGAAAAAGACAGATATTGGAAATTTTTTCCTAATAATTCTCAAAAAATATCGGAAATTTCACACTCTCTTTCAATTAATCCCAAAATTGCCTCGGTTATGTTAAACAGGGGAATTGACAGCGTTGAAGAAGCCGCTGTTTTTCTGTATGGAGGAATAGAACATCTTTACAATCCTTTTATTTTTCCTGATATGCAGAAAGCTGTTGAAAGAATCAAAAAAGCCATAAGCGGCAAAGAAGCCATTTTGGTCTACGGAGACAGAGATGTCGATGGCATAACCGCCATAAATGTCGTGGTTAACACGATAAGACAACTTTGTGGAAACGCTCAATGGTACGTTCCTGCAGATGAAGGATACGGCATACATAAAGATATACTTACAAAATATTATGCCGAAGGCGTAAAACTTATGATAACGGTTGACTGTGGAATATCCGCTTTTGAAGAGATAGATTATGCCAACAGTCTGGGAATAGATGTTATTTTAACCGATCATCACGAGCCGCCGTATGAAGGCGTTCCTCATGCGTATGCAATTATAAATCCCAAAATTATGGATTCTCCGTATCCGTTTAAAGATATTGCCGGCTGTACGGTAGCTTTTAAAACGGCTCAGGCTTTGGTTATGTCGTTTGCAAAAGACTATGACAGGGAAATCATAATTTGCTATGCGCAAAAGCAGGAGTCATATTTTGATGGATTTTATATGAAAATTAAAAATGACATTTGTATCGATAAACGTCCTTTTTCTTCTGCTTCCGAGATAAAAAGTATTTTTAAACAGGCTTTTAAGTCATATACTAACAGTAAAGAACTGAAAGAAACCGTTATGACAAGTGATGCTCTTTTGAAAGATAAAATCGAAGTTTTTGTAATTCGCGATTTTGATGGAAACGAAAGTATTGAAAAGAAAGTAATGCGCAGCTATAAAATCAAGAGGAATAACGAATCCAGCGCAATGAAAGAGTTCTTTAAAAACAATCTGGATTTATGTGCTTTGGGAACGATTGCCGATTCTATGCCATTAATTGATGAAAACCGCATAATAGTTAAAAAGGGGTTGGAATTGATAGCTGGAAATCCGTCGGCAAGGCCGGGGCTCGGTCTTTTGATTGAAGACGCTTTCGTTTCAAAAAATATACAGTGTATAAATTCCAGAGCCGTTTCATGGAACGTAACGCCCGTTCTTAATTCTTCCGGCCGCATGGGAAGAGGCATGCTTTCGGCGCAGCTTCTTATGACAAAAGATTTTTTTCAGGCAAAAAATCTTTATGCCGATATAGTAAAACTAAATGAAAACAGAAGGTGGCTTCAATCAGAAAATATTGAACAGTTCAAAATTCTTCTAACACAGCAATGCGATTTGGAACATGACAAAGTTTTTATAGTTGACGCGGCCAATCTTGAACACGGCGTGACCGGAATAGTAGCTTCACAGATGGTAAAAACATATATGAAACCGGCTTTTCTTTTAATTTCAGATGGCAATGAGGCCATAGGTGCAGCTAGATCAGTTGTGGGTTTTGATTTGATTGCAGCTCTGGAAGATGTTAAAGATATTCTTCTGAAGTACGGCGGTCACAGTCAGGCTGCTGGGTTTACGATTACCCATTCAAAGATTGAAGAATTTAAAAAGAGAATTAAAGAATATGCCGAAAAAAATATCATTGGGATTGATCCGTGCAAAAATATTGAAATTGATTGTGAACTTAAAATTTCAGATATAAATCTTGATTTTCATAAGCAGCTTGAAGTTTTGGAACCTTTTGGCATGGAAAACCAACGGCCGCTGTTTTATATAAAAGGTGTTTCCGTGACGGAAGTTTCAGTTTTCGGTGGAAATTATAAGCATGTTAAATTTAAAGTGTCACAGAAAGGCAGCAGGAACGTTCAGGTAGTTTTTTGGAATAGTGGAGAGATTGCCGATATGCTGCGAAAAGAAAGTCTGGTAGACATAGTGTTCCACATTGACATTATGGGCAAAAATGACAAACAGATTGTGCAGATGTGTGCTGTAGATATAAAACCGTCTTATTAAAAGAAGCACTTATCATGACAAACAGGAGGGCATAATGTCAGAAAAAGAGAATTCGGCAAAAATTGCATTTATCGGAGGTAGCGGGTTATATGAAATTGACGGTATTGAAAACGTCATTGAAAAAGATATAGACACGCCGTTTGGAAAACCTTCAGATAAAATCACAATAGGGACGATAAACGGAATTAAGTGCGCGTTTCTTCCCAGACATGGCAAAGGGCATACTCTTCTTCCGTCGGAAATAAATCAAAGAGCGAATATGTACGCTTTAAAATTGATAGGTGTGGAACAGATAGTGGCTTTTACGGCATGCGGATCGCTGAAAGAGAAAATGAAACCAAAAGATTTCGTTATTCCCGACCAGATTTTTGACAGGACAAAAAATAGGATTAACACTTTTTTTGGAGAAGGGATAGTCGCTCATGTCGGTATGGCAAGACCTTTTTGCGATGAAATAAGAGAGATTATACATCAGTCAGTTTACGAGTTGGCGATAGAGCATCATTTTGGCGGAACTTACGTATGTATTGAAGGTCCTCAGTTTTCATCTAAAGCTGAATCGGAAGTAAATCGCAGTCACGATTTTTCCATAGTAGGCATGACTGCCATACCGGAGGCGAAACTTGCGCGTGAAGCGGAAATGTGTTATGCAAACATATCTCTGGTAACGGATTTTGACGTGTGGAAAGAAGGGGAAGAAGTTACAAACGACGCCGTTGTCGCCACAGTAGCTGCCAATATTTCAAACAGCAAAAAAGTAATTAAAGACATTGCCGTAAAACTTTCACAAAGGCATACAAAATGCAACTGTCACAAATCTTTGAAGTCGGCAGTTATGACAGCTGCGGAAAAACTTTTGATAAGCCCATCGTATAAAAAACTAGCGTTGTTTTTAGATAAATATTATAACAAATAATATTCCTATGAAAGAAAAAACCTATGTAAACCTTATTGAGAAAGCGAAAACTGCTGCAAAAAACAGTTATAACAAATATTCCAAATTTGCGGTTGGCAGTGCGGTTTTATGCGCAAACGGAAAGATATACTGTGCGGCAAACATTGAAAACGTTTCTTACGGGCTTACTTCTTGTGCGGAACGCAACGCTTTGTTTAATGCCGTGTCAAACGGTGAGAAGAAAATTGAAGCCGCAGCCGTCTGGACTAAATATGGAAATATTTTTCCGTGCGGCGCGTGCAGACAGGTAATTTTCGAGCTTGCGCCTGAAGCCGATGTTATAATAAATAAAAATGATAAAGATATTATAGTGATTAATATACGAGATCTACTCCCTTTTCCTTTTTTGGAAAAAAATTTATTTTAGAATCCAGACAAATGCCAGAAGTTTAGAAAATAGAAACTTGTAAGCTAACGGTAAAGATCCCAACTGCCAATACTATTTTCTTCATCTGTTTCTCCATTGTTTTTATCAATTTCCTGACAAGAGCAATATATAGGGGTTTATATGAAAATTATATATACTAAAAGTCAACTTCATACTAATAAAACACATAAAAACTTTATAATTTCATTTTACTGTTGATATGTCGCCATATCATTAGAACGTTGTTTTTGACATAAAAAATATTATTATGTGCCGCTTGAAGTGAATTGTCCCCAAAAAATCATAAAAATTTAGGTTGTGGTATTTATGGTGTTTTATAGGCTCTTCAAATTTCGTTAAAAATTAAGTATGATTATAATAAAGTAAATAAAATTTTAAAGGAGAAGAAAAGTTATGAAAAAGTTTAGTCTTGTTTTATTGGCATTGACGTTTATGTTTTCGGCGGCAATTTTATATGCTCAAAATGAAAACGCAGAAGTCGGAAGTGAAACTGAAACCTCCGTACCTGTATCTCAAGAAACAAGCGTACCGGTTGTAACGACCATTAAGACAATGGCAAAAACTACTCCTGCGATAACGGCTAAAATCAACAAAACGAATGAAAACAAAGATGAAGAAAACGTTGCTGCTCTGATAACTGAAGCGCAAAAGAGTGAAGCCAAACAAAATGCCTCTATGATAAAGAAACAGGCAAAAGATTTGACCGACAATGCGAAGACGGCAAGAAAAAAAGCCGAAGCCGACGCTAAAGTTATAAAAACACAGGCTAAAAGCGATGAAAAAATAGTAACCGAAAAAGTCGTCACGATGAAAGAAAAAGCTACGGCCGAAAAAAAGCATTCTGATGCGGAAGCAAAAGCGCTTGAAGACAAAGCAAAAGCAATAAGAGAAATGGCAAAAAACAATTATAAAGAAATCGTAAATGAAGCCAATGCGATGGCGCAGAAGGCAAAAGAAACCAGAGAAGCCGCTTTCAGAAGAGCGGATGATTTGGTCAGTACTGCGATACAAAGTGAAAAAGAAGCAAGAAAACAGTCGGAACTTCTTTTACAGAGTATTCCTCAATAACAAAAAATACGAAAAGAAAAGGATTGAAAAAGAATAATCAAATCAAGAATCTTTCCCATATCGTTAGTGGATATTGCCGTTAGAATGCAAGATTTGACATTTCATTTAGGCAGCTCAAAATTTGTTATTCTGGAAAAGTCAAGCAGCTTGCTGAACGTTTTGTCGAAGATTTAAAATATAGACATTGTAGATAGATGATAAATATAATAAATTAAAAAATTTGTTTTCCGGTGCAGACTTAAAACTTGTGCCGGATTATTCCTTTTCCTCAAATAGTTTCAATTTCTAGAAATTTTCCATCAAAAGTGTGCGCGGTATTTTTGTCTTTGTCTTTGATGAGGCTCATTTTCTCCTTTAATTTTCTTTATAAAAAGACTATAATAAATTTATGAAAAAATATATAAGGGTAATAATGTGTTTTTCTATATTTTTGTCTTTAGTATGTCGAGATTTTGCTTTTTCCGCAGCACAAATTGCATACAATGCCAAGATTTTTTTAAGAATTCCAGCAAATGCTGGATTTATATCCGCCAAAAACGTTTCTTCCGAAAACAAAATTTCCATTATAAACATACAGGATTTACATTATAATCCATCAGTTCAAAAAAACATATCTTTAATACTTGAAAATATAGAAAGACAAATTTCGCCTGATGTGGTTTACGTCGAAGGTGCGGTTGGAGAAATCGATACTGGCTGGATAAGTGACATTGGCGATAAGAAGCTTCGCAAGGACATTGCAGAGCATCTTATTTTAAATTCACAGCTTACAGGATACGAATACTACCGCGCGATAAGCGCTGCGGGCATGAGAATTTACGGTATTGAAAGCGAAAAAGTATATAACGATAATTTTTTGCTCTTAAACAAAATAACTGATTACAAAGACGAAACCACTAGGCAATTAAAAATTTTCAATGAAAGCGTAGATGAAATAGCTAAGTCATTTCACGGTGAACGGCGCCTTGACGGTTTGATAAGAAAATATAGAGAAGGAAAAATTTCGCAGATAAAATATTATTCGGTTTTGATAAAGTTATACGATAGTTTCTGCGGCGGGAAAAAGCTTTTAAATATAGCGGGATATTATCCCAAAAATTACCTTTTTAATATAAAATCATTTATTCTGAATTCGCGCGAAATTTCGCTATTGTCTAAAAATACGATTGAAAGACAATATGCCGATTTTTATAATTCTATAAAAAATATGTTACCTTACAAAGAATATGCGGTTTATTCCTCACTAGAAGACAAAACGGAAAATACTTTACGTTATATGGTTCGGTTTGAGCTTGCAAAAAAATATAATGAACTGTTTTCATATCTCACCTGTCTTAAAAATTTAAAATCTATCAACCCTTTAGAGCTTAGAAATGAAGAAATAAGGCTTATCGATTGTTTGAGAGTGGCTGTTTCGGATAATATTGTGCAGCAGGATATGGTTTTTATCAAGGATTTTTCCATTTACTTTAACAGTTTTTTCAACAACAGTATAACCTTTGACGAGTATAAATATTTTTCGAAAAATTTTAAAAAATTTGAAGAGCTTTATTCATATTATAACGATGGCGGTATCCCAGAATTCTTTGTTGAAAATTTTGAGTTATTCGATAAATTTATTTCCAATAATGTTTTAAGAAACTCCGTGTTTGCAGCAAACATTTTAGAAGTTGCGCAAAAGCAAGGTTATAAAAATATCGTTTTAATAACCGGCGGTTTTCATACGGAAGGATTGGAAGAAATTTTTAAAGATGCTGGAGTTAACTTCATAGCATTGACCCCCAATGCTATACTGCGTAAAGATACGCAAGATATATACGATTACAATGTGAAAAAACAATCGGGCGTTTTAAACAATGCCTATGCTTTAAAGCCTTCATCGGTTCTTCCCGAAGAAGAACGGCAGAGAATTATTTTATCTGCCGTTGAAAGCGTAAGGCTGCTTATGGAAACCAATCCGCAAGATTATAATCTAAAGCTTGAAGAAATAGCTGGGCATATTCCGATTTTAAAAGGCTTAAAGGTAAAAACTGGATTTTTAGGAGATTCTAAACTCGTATTTACGTATATTG
The DNA here is from genome assembly GCA_031279415.1 of Candidatus Endomicrobium procryptotermitis. Taxonomy (NCBI): domain Bacteria; kingdom Pseudomonadati; phylum Elusimicrobiota; class Endomicrobiia; order Endomicrobiales; family Endomicrobiaceae; genus Endomicrobium; species Candidatus Endomicrobium procryptotermitis. The sequence continues at coordinate 74,180 of JAITIP010000018.1, forward strand.
ACGGAGAAATTCGAGATATACGCATTAAAGGCAGCGATGGTAAAAAATCGTCATTAAAAAAAAGGATAAGGTCATTATTTCCATATTTTAACGCAGATAATTATTATAAAGATATTTTTAAATATATGCTGTTTGTCACGTCATTTTTATTTGCTTTTAACATAAACAATACCATTAGTGCCGCTTTGATGATTTTTTTATTTCCACCTGTTGCGATACTCATCTTGCCGGCTATACAAGCTCTTATGCTTTCCGTTTATATTTTTAAGGACAATAAGTCTGTTACGGAATCCCCAAATTATGCTTTACGCATTAAAGAAATGCCAGAAGGCGCGGAGTATTTAAAACAAACTACTTCCATACCTGTATACGACGAACCTTGGCGCATTATCAAACGCACTCTCGAATACGCTATAGATGCAAGAGACAGATACAACAAAAAAGCCGGAGGAGAATATGCAAATATCGTAGTAAGCGATGATGGACTTATGGTTTTTGCAAAAAATAATATTGAGTCGGCTTTAGAAGAAATAGAACGGAAAAATCAAAACGGACAACAATTGAGCACAGAAGAAGAGGAGATTTACTATAGAATTTCTTTTTACAAAGAACACAATATAGGTGTTATAGCAAGACCTAAAGATAAAACTAAGTACTCATGGGGCGATTTCGAAAGAAGAGGACTCTTCAAAAAAGCGAGCAATTTAAACCATTCTTTAATAATAAATAAAATATTGGGAGAGCTTATAGAAAACGGAATGTCATATGAAGATGCTGTAAACAGTGTAAAAAAGCAGCTCATAAACGATAAACCTATATTTGAAAATACATATATATCTGGAAATATTATGGTAGGAGACATCATTTTGCTTTTAGATAAAGATTCAACCGTTGCACCCAATGCCATATCGGCTACTATGACGGAATTTGTGATAGATACGTCTTTGGGATATACACAAAACCAAACAGTTATAAATAATCCCGACGAGACTAGAACCTCGCAAATGCGCGCACAGGAAGGGGATATTATTTGGAAATATGTGGTTCCTTTAGATGCAAGAAATGGATTTGTAAAATTTTTGGGTCACAACGGTTTTATACGAAGAGCCGCTCTTGAGAAATCAGGCTTTTGGTCCGAAGATAATGTGGCCGAAGATTTTGCTATGATTATGAAAATGATTACTATAAAAGACGATATGACAGGAAGAAATTATCATGGCAGACAAATACAATACGAGCATATAACTTTTGAGGAACTTTCCGAACTGAGCATAGAGCAGCTTCAAAACTATGCGTCCAAAAGCAATATAGATTTATCTGAAACAAATTTTTCCTATGAAGAAATAATTGAAAAGCTTGCAATTTTTGGATATACGAGAAAAGAATTTAATGAAATATTAAAAACCGTAAAAGCTCAAAATTCAGTTCCTTTAAGAGCTTTGAATATAATGTTAAATATTTATCTCGAATCGGTTATGTCATTTGGGGAAGGCATGCCGGAAGAGCCTCTTGAAGCTATCAAACAGATGTCAAAATTTGGATTTGGAACTACGGAATTGTGGCTTAATCCCGTCAAGGAATGGTTAAAAAAACGATCGCCGATAACGCCTTTATACAAAGGGGTTCTTTCGGCAAAGCATTTGGATTTCTTTTCAAAAATGAATTTGACTATGGGTTTTATAATGTTTTTATACCCTGTACTAATAACACTTTTTGTGTTTAGCGCACTTTTTTCCCCGTTTTTTCCGTCGTTTTTTAGGCTTGATTTTATACCGCTTATGCTGTTTACGATGCTGGCGGTCAATACACCTATTGTAGTTGACGTTGTCAAAAAAAATAAAGATCGCGGTTTGTTGATTATTTTGAAGGCTCTTTTTCCATCGATTATTGAAAGAGCCGTTTTTAACGTGAGTGTCATGCACAATTCGGCCATAGGTGTGATAAACAGATTGCTTGGAAAAAAGGAAACATTTGGTGCAACCAAAGTTGGTAAGGGAGAAAAAACGGGTGGTATATGGAAAAATGTCAGAGAAAATTTGAAAATTCAATACAGGGCAGGATATCTGTATTTTTCAGCAGTTGCTTTAGTATTAGCACTTTCTTTATTTTTTTCTTTACCGCTTGATGCATTTATAATACTTGCAGGCTTGGGTTCTCTTAATATTCTTCAGGCTATGTTTGCTCCTGTTTATTTTGATTCTTCATTAAGAAAAATTCAGATTTCTAAAAAATTCCGCGATAATATAGCTTATTACGGAAATTCTGCAAGAAAAACTGTTTATTGGCTTTCGAGAAGTGGAAATTTTTCTGCAAAAACCGCTTACAAATTGCTTGAGATGGGATTTAATAATGTCGTAATAGAAATGGATAATTCCAAAAAGGGGGATTTTTTGACAAGATATGACATTGATGGCATAAATTCTAACTTTTCCGTAAGCGCGGCTTTTGAAAATGGACTAATGCGGTTCTATATCAACTCTTCAAATGAAGATTTATTGGATATACAAAAAGATAAGGCTCTTAATGAAGCTTTAAAGCATATAAAGCTTCTTTTATACGGTTCGCCGTTTTTGTCGCCGGATAACAAGAGCTTAAAGATGGTAAAAAAACTATACTCTAAAAATAAACATTTTGGCAGCATAAAATTCAAAGACATAAATTTTGGCGACTCTATAATTTTGCGGGATTCTCAAGATGGCGTTTATAAAACCAAGCAATACATTAACGCTTTGTCTGAAAGTAAAAAGAAAAATGTTATTGCAAAGTTTGAATTTAGAAATGTGGCTCAAATTAAACATTTGTTGAAACAATCATTTTATGATGAAATATTTTTGTCTGTTGAAAATGATAAAATAAGCGCGGATGGAATAAAAAAATTGTCGCAAATATTTAAAAATAGGTACGTGGGGTTAAGCATAGGCGTTGATTTTAAACAGGATAACAAGGACAATGAAACTTTTATAAAAAATTTATCCAAAAATAAAAATATAAAAAATCTTATTATAAATTATACTGGTTTTAGTGGAGAACAAATACTTGAATCACTTAAAAGTTTTGCCGCCTTGAAACAAACAGGAATATTGGTGCGCATAGATGAGGAATTGTTGAAAGATGATATTTTTATATCGGAGATTTCGAAGCTAAAAGATTTGGGTATTTCTTTATTTCAACACAATTTTATTGATTTGGATTTCAAAAACGTGAATTATGGCAATTATTCCAATTTTATAGAAGATGCTTATGAAACAGACATAAGAAACGTGCTTTTCGACATAGAATCTTTTGCAAATATGGCGGCTAGGTCAAATCTGGCTGAACAAATAAATTTGAGCCGATTGGATTTTGATGATATATTTAAGAAATCCACCGAGTCAGACACTGCGGCTATTCTTGAAAATATTCTGTCAGGTTCTATAACTGAAGAAGAAAATATAGATGCAGGCTCTTTGAATATTTACAACTCTAAATCTGTCAATGCAATTTTACAAGCCGCTTAACAAATAAAAAATATACATTTTATTAGAAAACATCTGCTCTTTATGACAGTAATAACAGTAATATTCGTATATTTTGCATTAATACACGACTTGACCGATTAGGTGTCCCTTAATTATTAACACTATACCCCGCAGCTTGCTGTGCGGTATCCCGTATTTCCTGCTTACTCCCTCTTTTATATTCTCCACTATTAGCTCATCCCTGAATTCGTCGGATATTTCTTCCCTTGTCATAAAAAAGCCTCCTTTGGCTTTTGTATTTTACCATTAGAGGCTTTTTTAACCTCTGCTCCCTGTGGACAGACTAGCTTTAGCAAGCAGCAAATAGGGTTTTGATTTATGATTTTAATTAATTTTCTTTAAAAAAGTGTCCCAGAACTTTACCAATAATTTCTAACTTGTTTGTTTTTATTTCTTTATCCTTGGAATTGGCATGTAATGCCAAAATGCTTCCTTTCTGTACAGAAGTTTTAGCTATTGTATAGCCCATATCGGTTTTAATGAACATGTTTTTATCATTTAGAGGACTTATCATCTTTTTTATTACACAAAAAGAGCTTTTTGGGATTTCTGGAAGCATATTGTCGCTTTCATATCTTATGACAAAGGTGGCATCCGAAAACATGCTTATCGGAAGTTCCATAAAATCTTCGAATTCATTTTCCGCATACTTAAAATATCCGTCTTTTTTCCCATCGGTGATATTCAAAATTGGAACATTTATGATTTTAGTCGGTATCGGCATACTGTAAGTGGCTTCGAAACTCTCTATTATATTGATGCCGGCTTCTTTTATTGCGCTGATAATTCTGTCGATTTGCAGTCTACTCAAAGGATGTTTGCCTTCAAGCCAGTTCTCAACCGAATTTACCGGCAGCTTTAATTTTTCTGCAAGCCACTTTGGAGTTTTTTCCAAATCCTTTAAGGCAAGCAGCGCATTCTTTCTTACGACTGCTTCATTGCTTTTTGAATCATAAATTAACTGTTCTTCACTGACATTAAAAAATTTTGCCAGTTTTGAAACTTCGTAAACATTTGGAGTCCTCTTCTCATTTTCCCAGTAATTTACCGTGACCCGAGAGATATTAAGCTCTTTTGCAAGTTCATCTTGTGTGAGATGTCGTTCCCTTCTCATTAGTTCAAGCTTTTTTGAGTTAAATTTTTTCATATTCTGCTCCATTGACTTACTGTAATACTTTTAGTATTTTATGTATATTACAGTTGTCTTAAAATAAATAATGCGTTTCTTTTTAAGAACATACAAAGCTATTTTCTTTAAAATACGCATATTATTGTATTATTATAGTATATAATACTAGCGCAACCACAAATTAATTTCAATATTAACATTGAAATTTAATTGACAACTAATTATAATTATTAAAATGAACAAAATATTTAAGCTTGTATATATTATATCATTATTTTTGTGTTATTTGTCAAGTACTTTTTTTGCAGATGAACTTAAAATAACTAAAATATCTACGGAAAAAGATAATTACAGTATAGTATTGAATAACGCAATAACTATCAATAATATTGCATTGAAGAAAAATAGAAATAACACAAAAATTATAATATTTCCGAGCTATGCTGGAAAAGGAAAAATTTATACACAATTTTCTGTTTTAAACAGGGAATATTTGTTTTATCTTGCCCATTCAATTTCTGAAAATAAGATTTATGATTTTGCAGGAGAAACTTTGTTTGAAATAAATAAGTTTTCACAGACAAAGAAAAAAGGTGGCATAAAAGCTTTTGCTTCCGTTATCTTTGAAAATCTCCTTGAAGTGGAGTGCAGAGTTATGGAAGGAAAAAACGGTTTATGGATAGCGTGGCCGGCAAACAAAACTTCAACTGGCTGGAAAGCCGATTTTATCTTTGTCGATAAAGATCTTAAAAATCGAGTGGAGAAAAGCCTTATTCAGAGATACGATAAAAAAGAAAATGAAAGAAAATAAATTAAGTAAAAACGTTCTTGACATTTTGTCATCGGTAGTATTTCCCGTTGTCGCAGGCGGTCTTTTTATAGTATGGATTATACATTTTATTAAAAACCCTCCGATAATTTTTTTTCTCATATCAATATTAGTTTTGGGTTTATATTATTTTTCCGGACGAGTGTACAGCGGAGTCCTTACCGCATTTGCCGTCATCGCCGCTTTGTTTGGCATCATATTTATCGGCGACAGTTTTTCGGCATTTTTAATTTTACTAGAAAGCGCTTGGCTTGTCGCTTTTTATTTTGTTTTGGAAATGTATACCAATCATTATATTTCAATGAAAAACAGGATGCAAGAAGAGTATGCAACTTTGGACAGAGAGATAACGTTCAAAGATTCGAAAATAAAAGAAGATAATAAAAGAATAAACGCGATTATGCAGCAGATAGACGGCTTTCAGACTATGGGAAGAATGATTCAAACATTTGAGGATTCTCTTAATGAGCGGGAAATAATAGAAAAGTCCGGTAAGCTGGCATCAATGTTTATCGGCAGTGGAAACTGGAAGTTAAAAAAAAACGTTAGCGGTGATATTTTTGCAAAATATGTAAAAACAACTATGCAGCCTTTGATTATCACGGACTTATCAAATGATGTTCGTTTCCCTATGTTTAGAAACAGAGAATTTTCGGTTATTGCGTTTCCCGTGGAAGTAAACGGCGTTTTCTGGGGAATGCTTATAGGAAGTATGCCAAAAAGTAATGCCTTTGAAAATGCAGATATGCGACTTCTTTCAATTCTATCAGGGATAATAAATACAGTTTTGAACAATGCTTACCTTTACCAAAAAATACAGGATTTGGCCATTACCGACGGGCTTACAGGTTTATATACACAGAGCTATTTCAAAGAAAGATTAAAAGAAGAAATGAAACGCTCCAGAAGTAATAAAGTCAAGCTTTCCGTCGCTGTAGTGGACATAGACTTTTTTAAAAAGATTAACGATATGTATGGACATTATTCCGGTGATGTTATTTTACAACAAGTTGCAGTTCTTTTAAGAGGAAGGCTTAGGGAAACAGACCTGATTTCGCGTTATGGCGGTGAAGAATTCGGCATTATAATGCTTCATACTGATGCTGTTGAAGTAAAAAAAATTCTTGAAGATATAAGAAAGAGCATTGAAAAAGAACGCTTTTTTCTTCCTATAGAAAGTTACACGCCCATACAAGTAAAAATAACCGTAAGCATAGGGTTTGCCGAACTTGAAGGAGATTCGCTATCCATAGAAGACGGACTTATAAAGAAAGCTGATAAAGCGCTTTATAAAGCAAAAATTTCAGGAAGAAACTGTACGGTAAAATATGAGAATGAAAACTAAAATTGTTCCATTGATTATTATTATAGCTTTGTCTGTTTTATATTATCTCCTTCCAAAAGGAATGGACATGATGGCATTGGCATATTTTATTATGCTTTCGGGGCTTTATTACGGGAAATGGGTTAAACAATCCGTAATAGCTGGCAGTATTGTGGCGTCTTTTGTCATGATAAAATATACAAACGAATATCTTTTTGTATGCATTGCCTCTACGGCATTTTTTGTATCGGTTATCCCTATACCCTATTATTTTTTAAACAAAACAAAAAAAGAAGAAAAAGAACTTGCAGCAAAAAACGCCAGACTTAAAGAAAAATATACGGATATTCTGGTCGAGTATTCTCATACTTTGGAAGAAAGAAAAAAATATGAAGATGATATAGAACGCATAATGCAGCTATATCTTATAGGAAAAGATTTGTCAAAAAGTGTTTTTATGCAGGATTATATAGAAACTGTTTTAAGGTCTCTTATGGGACGCGGCGGAGTCATAAGTGTGAACTTATTTAAAAGAGAAAAAGGGAAATGGGTTGCTCTGGCTTTTTCAAAACCCTCACAAAAAGACAGCTGGATAAAATATATGACTGGCAACAAATCTCTTGAAAAAGAAAATGGCTGCGCTATAGCCGACACTCCTGATTTTTGCACGTCTGAAGAAAGAATAGTTTTCTTGCCGCTGAAAAGTGAACACAAACTACTCGGCTGCATTTTAATGGCAGTTGAAAAGGAATACATTCTGCATTATGTTGAAGAGGGAGCGATTTTAGGTCCGCAGATATCGCTTGGGGCCAAAAGAGTAAATCTTTTTGCCGAAATAAGTGAACGTTCAAGAAATGACGGACTTACCGGATTGTATTTAAAAAGATATTTTATGGAAAGGCTTCACTTGGAAATTCAAAGAGAAAAACGTTATTCTGGTGGTTTTTATATTATTATGTTGGACATAGACTATTTTAAGAAAATTAATGATAAATACGGACATCTAACTGGAGATAAAGTTTTGTGTGCAATAGCTAAAATCCTCGTTGACTGTGTTCGTCCGGGAGATTTCGTCGGCAGATACGGTGGTGAAGAGTTTATCGTTTTTATGCCCCTGGCTAAGCAATTCGATGCCAAAAAAGTTGCTCAGGAAATAAATGACATGGTTAAAAACAAGAAATTTTGTGAAAATAACGAAATTTTTCACGTAACCATAAGCGCAGGCATAAGTTGTTATCCTAAAGATGGTCAAACGATAGACCAAATAATAGAAGCCGCAGATAAAGCACTTTATAAAGCTAAAGAAAAAGGCAGAAATAGTGTTGTTTTGTACGGAAGCCGATAAACTTGCTGCTGCGGCTACAGATCATTCCATTTTTATCTTTCAACTAACGGTTTTTGCCAATTCTTGACTTGAGCTGTCTAAAAGGATATAATAAGCAATCATTTTCTTAAAAAATCAATAAATTTTGCTTGGGGGAAAGATGGCTGGAATTGTCCTAAAAAACGTTTGGAAGCGGTTCGGAAATTTAGATATTGTAAAAAATTTTAATCTTGAAATACCAGATAAATCTTTTTGCATACTTGTAGGACCTTCCGGCTGCGGAAAAACTACGACACTGCGCATGGTTGCCGGCCTTGAAGAAATATCCGAAGGCGAAATATTTATTGACGGCGTAAAAGTCAACGATGTCCCTCCAAAAAATCGTGACATAGCAATGGTATTTCAAAGTTATGCACTTTACCCTCATATGACGGTATATGACAATATGGCTTTCGGATTAAAGTTAAGAGGTTACAGCAAAAAAGAAATACAGCAGCGTGTAAACGAAGCTGCAGAAATTTTAGGCATCGGACATCTTTTGGAAAGGCGGCCTAAACAACTTTCGGGCGGTCAAAAGCAAAGAGTTGCCGTAGGAAGAGCAATAGTGAGAAAGCCTAAAGTATTTTTATTTGACGAGCCGCTTTCGAATTTGGACGCGAAACTCAGGGTTCAGATGAGAGCGGAGCTCAAAAAGCTTCATGAAAGGCTTCAAAGCACCATGATATATGTTACGCACGACCAGACAGAAGCTATGACTATGGGTGACAGAATATGCGTTATGAAAGAAGGAATAATACAGCAGATAGCAGGTCCTTTAGAACTTTACGATGATCCAGCAAACAAATTCGTTGCGGGTTTTATCGGAAGTCCTCCGATGAACTTTTTTGAAGTTGACGTCATAAACAAAAACGGAGAGATATTTCTAAACGAAGGAACTTTTGAAATAGCTTTGCCTGCTCACCATAAAGATAAAGTTATGCCTTATGCCGGCGCAAAAGTTGTCATGGGAATAAGACCGGAAGATATATACGATAAATTATTTTATAATTTTACAAATAAAGAAATAATCAGTTTTAGCGCTACCGTGGAAATAGCCGAACTGCTTGGCAGCGAAATATATCTGCATTTAAACACTGGCAAAAACGCTTTAGTAGCTAAGGTAGACGCTCATAATCATGCAAAAACCAACCAGATAATAGAGCTTGTATTTAATCTCGGAAAAAGCCATCTTTATGAGCTGAAAGATGGTGTAAAAATTATTTAGAAGGTCGCAGCGTATGAAAAAATTTTTAATATCCTTTTTGGCGGGTTTATTTATCTTAACGGTAAACGCTTGTTCAAATCCCAGAGTTGATAAATCAGAACCTCCGGCCCCAAAACCCAATAATTATATTGATACTGCGGCAGTAGCGGCAAAAAAGATAGATTTTTATGCGCGGCTTGCTTTTGATTTGGCCGATGGATACCTTTCCGATCAAAGCGTAGTAAGAAAAAAATATGGTAAAGATAGCAAGTATGTGGAATCACTTGATTTTGGAAATGCAAAAATTGAAGGGACAATTTCTTCTTTGGATATAAGCAAACCTGTTTTTAAGTATTGGTATCGTGACGAACATGGTACGTCTAATGTTGTGCTTTATGAAAATCTCGATGGTTTTACTACAAGAGATGGAAAAAGAGGAGCTGTTATAGCAAAGGCATCGGGTGCCACTTATCCTACTTATCAATACAGCATAACTTTTTCCCAAACCGATATTCCCAGAGAAGAAGAGTTATTTTTTCCCGTAACTCTTTCAACCGCTCCCCCTTATTTGACTTCAAGAGGTGCATCAATAAATATATCTCTTATTAAAGTTAAAGTTTTGAATTCTTCTGGAGTCTCTAAAGAGTTTGATGTTACGTTTACGAATATTTCTGGAAAAATTAAAGTTGTGGGAGCGGGATATAAACCAAAGCCCGCAGATGAATTTATAATAACCAGCGGAAAAATAAGTTTGACTGGTACTGACACAACAGTTACTCCTAATATGACTTGTACTATTGAACTGGAATATACCGATGATAAAGTCGAAAACAGAACCTACAATTTTACGGTAGTCAGTGGCACTTCAACCGTGAAATATACATATAATATAGATAAAGATACGGCATTCTATACCAAAGATTCCGAACCATCAAAAAAATATTATGTCTATTGGGATTATCCTTTATGAGATGCAATTTTAAAAAAAAAAGCTTTACCAGATAAGGTAAAGCTTTTCTTTTTGTATAAATAATTTGTGGAGATGTGAAATGAAGAAACAAGATACACAAAAACTTTTAAAGGCCGCTCATGAGCCTTCAATTCTTGCCCAAAAAATGCATCCTTTTTATAAAGGAAAAATAGAAGTGCTGCCGAAATGTAGAATTAAAGATTTCAATGATTTCTCAATATGGTACAGTCCGGGCGTTGCCGCGGTATGCGCCAATATTAACAAAAATCCACAGCTTGTTTATGAATATACGAATAAGTGGAACAGCGTAGCCGTAGTAACCGACGGCACAAGAGTTTTAGGTCTGGGAGATATTGGACCCGAAGCGGGAATGCCCGTTATGGAAGGAAAAGCTCTTTTATACAAATATCTTGGCGGAGTTGACGCATACCCTATCTGCCTTGGCACAAAAGATGAAAAAAAGATTATTGAAACGGTGAAAATACTTCAACCTTCTTTTGGCGGAATAAATTTGGAAGATATAGAACAGCCAAAATGTTTTCCGATACTTCATACTTTAAGAAAAGAATGCCGCATACCCGTATGGCATGACGATCAACAAGGCACGGCTCTTGTAACGCTTGCGGGATTTATCAATGCTTTGAAAGTCGTAAATAAAAAAGCCGGCAAAGTTAAAGTTGCCATGATAGGTGCAGGTTCGGCAAATATCTGTATAGCCGGACTTCTAATGCTTTACGGAGTAAAGCCCGGCAATATAATTATGACCGATTCAAAAGGCATTTTGCACAAAGGCAGAATCGAACTCAAAAATTCTCATCCTGAAAAATGGGAAATGTGCGTTAAAACGAATGAAAAAGGTGATCAAGGATATATTGAAGAAGCTATGGAAAATGCAGATGCGGTTATCGCGCTTTCTACTCCGGGACCGGATATTATTAAAAAAGAGTGGATACAGGAAATGGCTAAAAATCCGATAGTTTTTGTCTGTGCAAATCCCGTTCCAGAAATTTGGCCTTGGGAAGCTAAAGAAGCGGGAGCTGCCGTTGTTGCTACCGGCAGAAGTGATTTTGAGAATCAGGTTAACAACTCATTGGGTTTTCCAGGAGTATTCCGCGGTGCACTAGACATAAGAGCTTCAACCATAACCGACGGAATGTGTATAACCGCTGCAACAGAACTTGCAGCCTGCATTGCAGACAATAAAATAAGGCATAATAAAATTCTACCCACTATGGACGATTGGAGAATATTTCCGCGGGTAGCGGCTGCTGTAGGAATGAAAGCGATAAAAGAAAAAGTTGCTGGCAGAAAAATGACAAAAGACATACTGTTTAATCAGGCTGCGGAAATGATAAAAAGAAGCCGAAATATAACCCGGATCATGATGCAGAAAGGGTACATAAAAAAATATAAATAAGGACAAAAATGCGTACTATAACGGCTGACGCAATTACTGCAGCGGTTGAAAAACTTTGTGCGGAAACGAATTTTGAGCTGCCACATGATGTTTTAAAAACTTTGAAAAAATCAGCTTCAAAAGAAGAGGGTATTGCAAAAAGCATCATGAATGAAATCATTGAAAATGCTGCTATAGCACGTGAAAAAAAAGTGCCTCTTTGTCAGGATACGGGTGCGGCCAACTTTTTTATAAAACTCGGCAAAGACGTGCAAATTGATGGTGGCAATATTTACGATGCCGTAAACAAAGGCGTTGTCGCGGGATATAAAAACAATTATCTGAGAAAATCGATAGTTTCAGATCCGCTTGAAAGAAAAAATACCGGAGATAATACTCCCGCAAACATTTATATAGATATTGTCGAAGGCGACAATATTGAAATAGATTTTTTACCTAAAGGCGGAGGAAGCGAAAACGCCAGTGCTTTAAAAATGCTTGAACCTTTGTCCGGCTGGGATGGAATAAAAGAATTTGTCTTAAGTGTGATAAAAGATAAAGGTAAAAATGCTTGTCCGCCTTTAGTGGTAGGCGTTGCTATAGGTGGAGATTTTGCTTCAGTAGGTAAACTGGCAAAAAAAGCGCTTTTAAGAAAAATCGATATGCAAAACGCCGACCCTTTTTATGCCGAAAAGGAATGTGAACTTCTAAAAGAAATAAACAATCTCGGCATAGGTCCCATGGGAATGGGTGGTAAAACTACGGCTTTATCGGTTTTAATTGAAACAAATCCAACTCATATAGCTTCGCTCCCTGCAGCAGTCAGCATTCAATGCCATTCGTGCAGAAGAAAAAAGACGGTGATATAAAAGAGTCCTAACGGATGGAAAATTAGAAAAACAATAGCCGCAAAAGCTCATTTGCCATTGTGCGCGTTATTACAAAATCTTGACAAAAACTCAGAAAAGTAGTTTTTGAAGCCTGATGACCTAAAACAGGACAAATTAAATTGAAGATAAATGTAAAAGATTTGGCATTAGATACAAGCATAGTAAAAGCTGGGGAACAGATTTTACTTTCTGGCGTTCTTTATACTGCCAGAGATGCCGCGCATTTAAGGCTTATAAAAATGCTTGACGAAGGTGTAAAAATGCCGTTTGAATTACAAAATAGCGCAATTTATTATTGTGGACCTTCTCCGGCAAGACCCGGAAACGTAATCGGAGCATGCGGCCCTACTACTTCGGCAAGAATGGATATTTTTACGCCGCGCATGCTTAAAGAAGGTGTAAAGATACTTATAGGCAAAGGCGCCAGAAAAGATTTTGTCATAGATTCAATAAAAGAAAATAAAGCCGTTTATCTTACGGCAACAGGAGGCATTGCGGCTTTGCTTTCAAAAACTGTTAAAAAAGCAGAGGTAATCGCTTTTGAAGACTTAGTGCCCGAAGCTATACGCAAATTGGAAGTTGAAGATATGCCTCTTATCGTAGCCATTGATTCAAAAGGCATAAGCATTTTTGATATACTATAATATATGTATTTTTTCCGTATTTATAAAATTAAAAAAGAGGGCGTTTTATGTTTCTTGCTTTAGATATAGGAAATACGAATATAACAATAGGACTTTTTAAGTTTGAAAACGGAAAAGCGGCTGAAAGCCCGGCAAAAGTCTGGAGAATGTCTACGGAAAAAGGTCAGACAGCCGATGAATACGGTACCTTGCTGATGGACATGTTCTATTATTCGGGTTTCAATGCCGCTGAAGTTTCATATGTGGGCGCTGCAAGTGTAGTTCCTTCGCTTAACAGTGTTTTTGAAGAGTTTGTCAAAAAATATTTTAACAAAAAAATCTTTTTCGTTAATTATTTAAACAGAGGCGGATTAAAATTTGCCGCAGGTAATCCGAAAGAAGCCGGCGCGGACAGAATAGCCGATGCGATAGCCGCATACTCTCATTACGGTGGAGGTACGGTTGTCATAGATTTTGGAACTGCGACAACTTTTGATTGCATAGACCAAAAAGGCAGGTATCTCGGTGGCTCCATAGCTCCGGGACCTGCAATGTCCGCACAGTCTTTAAGCCTGAAAACATCCCAGTTGCCGCATGTCGAAATAAAAAAGCCGGCGAAATCCATTGGCACTGCTACCGTTGAATGCATACAGTCCGGTTTATATTTCGGTTATATAGGACTTGTAAAAGAAATAATCGCGCGGATAAAAAAAGAGATGAAAGTCAATAATATAATTGCAACCGGCGGGCTGGCGGAATTTATGTCCGGCGAAATAGAAGAAATTAAATCCATATGCCCTGATTTGACTCTTGAAGGAATAAAAATCATCTGGGAAAAATCTTATAAAGTTGGGAAAAAATGAAAAAATTTTTAATTATGGCTTTATTGGTTTTTTACAGCGGCACGCTTTTTGCTCACCCTTATGAAGCTTTCAATATAATGCTTTTTCAGTACGAATTTGATGGATACGGTTCGGGCAGTAGGGCAAAGGCTCAAAGGTATCTTGACGAGCTTGCAAAAGACGTTGGTCAGGCCATAGCCGGCGGTTCGTATGGAGTGGTAGGGAATTTTGACACTTTAGGTTTTACCATGAGCATAAAAATGTCTTATCAGCAGGTTACAACTGCAGACGTAATAGTAATGAGAAATGGCGACACGGCAATTTATTATCCTATAATACAAAGCGAATTTTTTCTTTCGGAAAAAATGACAGGAATCGCAAGAATTTCGTATTCCAACGATTCTTTTGTTGCCGGCGGAGGCGTAAAGTATCTGCTATATGAAGGCTATGATTATATTCCTACTATTTCGGCGCAGTCAATTTATAACTATCTTTTAGCCGATGCAGATGATCCATATAAACTCACTACCGGCGAAAATCGTGTAAAATTTAATGCATGGAATATAAAAACTGCGGTTACAGCTTATTTTGGGGATATTCCTTATATACAGCCATATGCGTTTTTAAGTTATGACATAACCGGTTTACACGCTGTCACTTCAAACAGAGCCGGAATGTCTTCAATAATTTCGGGCATAGGTTACGGGATAGGCGGTCAAATGGTTTTAAGTCCTTTAAATCTTTCTTTTACTTTGTCGGTTTATGAATATCGAATAAATTATAATTTCGGAATTTTTTTTAATTTTTAATTTCCTTTCCTTCAAAATTTCCACAAAAAAATAAAAAATGCCTATTGACAAAAAAAATGAATATTTATATAATCAGCAATCATAATATTTGAGCGCTAACATATCAAGAGCGCTACAAAAAATAAAATGACAAAAACTAAGGAGGGATTTCAGAATGATTAGACCATTAGGTGACAAGATTTTAGTTAAGCCTGTAGAGGCAAAAGAAGTAAAAAAAGGGGGTATAATAATTCCCGATACAGCGAAAGAAAAACCTCAAGAAGGTGAGGTTATAGCAGTGGGAAAAGGCAGAACTACCGATGACGGTAAAATTATAGCCCTTGATGTAAAAGCCGGAGACAAAGTACTTTTTGGAAAATACTCGGGCACGGAAATAAAAATTGATGACGTTCAGTATCTTATAATGGGTCAGGACGATATTCTCGGCATATTGGAATAATTAAACGAGAAAGTTTAAATTCAGAATATTTATTAAGGAGACAAGAAAATGGCAAAACAGTTAATTTACAATGATGAAGCCCGTAAAGCTATGAAAAGCGGAGTTGATAAACTTGCTAATGCCGTAAAAATTACTTTAGGTCCTAAAGGAAGATATGTGGTATTGGACAAAAAATTCGGTTCTCCGACAGTGACAAATGACGGTGTAACGATTGCAAAAGAAATCGAACTTGAAGATCCTTTTGAAAATATGGGAGCGCAGCTTGTAAAAGAAGTCGCTTCCAAAACCAACGATATTGCCGGCGATGGTACGACTACTGCGACAGTTCTTGCCCAATCTATGATTACTGAAGGGCTTAAAAACATTACAGCTGGGGCAAATGCCAATCACATAAAGAAAGGTATTGAAAAGGCCACTACTGCTGTAATCGATGAACTTAAAAAAATCGCAAAACAAGTAAAAAATAAAGAAGAGATAGCGCAGATAGCTTCAATTTCGGCAAGCGATAAAGAAATAGGCAATCTTATAGCGGATGCCATGGAAAAAGTCGGCAAAGACGGTGTCATAACCGTTGAAGAAGGCAAATCTTCAGATACCACTCTTGATGTTGTCGAAGGGATGCAGTTTGACAGAGGTTATACTTCGCCTTACTTTGTTACCGACACAGAAAGAATGCAGGGAATTTTGGAAGAACCTTACATTATAATTACGGACAAAAAAATCAGCTCAATGCAGGAAATTCTTCCATTACTTGAAAAAGTTGTACAAACTGGAAAAGCTTTTATAATAATTGCGGAAGACATTGAAGGTGAAGCGCTTGCGACTTTGGTTGTCAATAAAATCAGAGGTACTTTAAAAGTTATGGCGGTAAAAGCGCCGGGATTTGGCGACAGAAGAAAAGATATGCTTCAAGACATAGCGATTCTTACAGGCGGAACGGTAATTTCCGAAGAAACAGGTTTAAAACTTGATAAAGCGGCAATAGATATGCTTGGTCAGGCAAAAAGAGTTGTGGTGGACAAAGAAAATACGACAATAGTTTCCGGATTGGGAAACAAAAAAGAGATAGAAGCAAGAATTTCGACTATCCGCAAGCAGATTGAGGAAACCAAATCCGATTATGATAAAGAAAAACTTCAGGAAAGGCTTGCAAAACTCGTAGGCGGAGTAGCCGTTGTCAACGTAGGAGCCGCAACGGAATCCGAAATGAAAACAAAAAAGTTCAAAGTCGAAGATGCATTAAACGCCACAAGAGCGGGAGTGGAAGAAGGAATAGTTGCTGGCGGAGGAGTAGCGCTTTTAAAAGCCCAGTCTGTTTTAGAAAAAGTAAAAGCGGTTGATGCTGATGAAGAAACCGGAATAGCTATAGTCTGCAAAGCGCTTGAAAGTCCGATAAGAATGATTGTCGAAAACGCAGGACTCGAATCCTCAGTTATCGTAGATAAAATTAAAAATTCGAAAGATGCGTCTTATGGATACAATGCCGATACGAACGAATATGTAGATATGGTAAAAGCCGGAATAGTAGATCCTGCAAAAGTTACAAGAACGGCTTTAGAAAATGCTGCTTCAATAGCTGGACTGGTGCTTACTACAGAAACTTTAATTACTGATATTCCAGAAAAACATCCGAAAATGCCCATGGGCGGAGGAATGCCTCCGATGCCGGAATATTAATTTCCAAAAAACCCAAAGTAGAGAAGTATAAAAAAAGCCTCTAATGGTAAAATATAAAAGCCAAAGGAGGCTTTTTTATTCAATGTTTATATTATTTCAAAACTAAAATCGGACTGTTATCTTTGCGGTGCCAATGAGGTAGTGCAATAATTGCATTTTCCGTCAGGAGTTTATATAATTTTATATCCGACGACAGGAGGATGAATATGAGTTTTAATTACAGAGAATTTTCCATATTCACTCCGCTTTTCAGTGCTTATTTCTTAAAATATTTCAATTTATATTGAGGGCATTATGAATATAATAGATGGGAAAAAAATTTCAAATGATGTAAGGCTAGAAATCAAGAAAAAAATTGAACGATTAAAAAAAGAAACGGGCAAACTTCCCGGACTTGCAACAATACTCGTAGGAGACGATCCTGCAAGTCAGGTTTACATTAAATCAAAAATTAAAGCCTGCATTGACGTGGGAATACATTCGGAACACTGCACGATGCCGAGAAATTCTTCTAAGGAAGAAATTATTGCAAAAATAAAAGAACTTAATGCCAATTCGGATATTGACGGCATATTGCTGCAGCTTCCGCTGCCGGACAACAGGAACGCTCAAGAATGCATAAATGCCATAAGCCCTCTAAAAGATGTCGATGGACTTCACCCTTTTAATGCTGGACTGCTGAATCTTTCGAAAAGCTGGAAAGAGATTGCAGAAAAAAATATTTTGGTTTCCTGCACCCCGCTCGGCGTAATATATCTGCTTCACAAATCTGGTATTCAGATAGAAGGAAAAACTGCTGTAGTGATAGGAAGGTCGAATCTTGTCGGCAAACCTTTGTCAATGCTTCTTCTGGCAAACAATGCGACTGTAATAATGTCGCATTCAAAAACGGAAAATTTAAAAGAAATATGCAAAACCGCCGATATTGTCATCGCGGCAATCGGAAAACCAAAATTCGTTAACAGAGAGTTCATTAAATACAATGCGTGTGTAATTGACGTTGGCATAAACAGGCTGCCGGGAGGACTTTGCGGAGACGTAGATTTTGAAGATGTCAAAGAAATGGACATAACGATAACGCCGGTTCCCGGAGGAGTTGGACCTATGACGATAACAATGCTGTTGGAAAACACGATTAAAGCTTTTGCAAATAGAAGATGAAAAAAGAAATTTTATTGAAGCCAAAAAAAGCTTCTTTGGATTTATTTTTAAGCCTTGAAAAGAAGAAACTTATCAGGCTCATACGTCCGCTGAAAAAAACCGTCGAAACAAAAATAAAGACTGGGTCCGTCGGCAGGTTTTATACTTCTTCGTCCAAGTTTGGAGCGCATACATTGATGAGCGTCGGAAAAAGAAACGAAGAGATAAAATTTAGCTGCCATGACGACAATGAAGATTTTTTGCTTATAAATCCTTTGGGTTTAAAATTTAAAAAACTGTATCTGATTCTTTCTTATTTAAAAAAAAGGAATTTATAAAAAAAGAAGCCGCCGCAAAATTGACGGAAAAAGATTTTATAGCCATTGGACTTGAATTCAATAATCCTTCTTTAAGTTTTTTTATAATGATAAAAAACACGGTTCACTGTGAAATCACGGATAAATCGAAAGGACAGCATCCTGTATTTTTTGTAACAGAACCGTCGCGGCTGAAAGACAATAAAGTAAGAATGAAAAATTTTAATATATGTCTGACGGAGAGCAAATGAACTTAGATTTTGCCGTAACGGCGTTTCTTCCGATTATAACAGGTCTCTTATATTTTTTTATGGCTTTTGAGGTAAAAAGAACAAGCAAATATCGTTCAATAATGTTCGGCGAAATAGGATTTAAAAAACTTGAGATCGCATTTATAATGTTCGCGATTTATTTTATCACACGTCCTCTGCAAAACATAACGGGCCCGCATCCGTGGCCTATGATAATAAATTCGGCAAGGCAGTTTTTTTTGATGTCGGTAATAGCGCCATCGATACTTGTCGCGATTTTTCATTGGGTTCCCGCGACCAGCGGTGCGCCAAAATCATCGACATTTGCGGCTTACATAATAGGTTCGTTAATGGGAGTAATTTTTGTTCTTGTAAACACCATCGCCGCTACGAGTTCCAAAATCATTTACTCCTGGGGAATTATCAGTATGTACGATCCCGTATGGTTTGCATCCGGAGTCCCTCTAATACAGCTTGTGATTATACATTTGATATGCCAGTTCGTTTCTCCTGTAGGATTTCTTCTTCTTGCCGCGGCGTATGTAAAGCATAGAAGACACAATTATCAGCTTACACATATTTACAATTTAATGCCGAAAAAATGGAGATACCTTGAAGCGAGTCTTATGATACTGGCGGGTTCGTTTCTCGCCGCGGGAACTGCCGTGGTTTTCGGTTCTTATTATACTTATGTATGGGTGATTTATTTTATCGGAGCGATAATTTCCGGAGCATTTGAGCTTATCGGAATCAAACTTCCGCCCAGAGAAATTCCAGATGATTTAAAATAAAACTATTGCATTTTATAATTTTCATTTATATAATACGCATATGAAGTTATTATCCCGCTTAAGCGGAGAAAAAAAATGCCGATAGGCAAAAGGAGCCGAACGATGGCTTGTGGATGCAAAGGGAAGAAAGCAGTAGCGCCGAAGAAAAAAGTTGCAGTAAAAAAAGCGGCTGCGCCGAAGAAAAAAGTTACGTCGAAAAAAACCGTAAAAAGTGCTGTTACAAAGAAGAAGAAATAAGAGTGTTTGGTTTGTATAAAAAAGCCGTCTCTTGAGAGACGGCTTTTTTATTATGATATTTTCCGCCGGTTAGGTCTATTTTATATATTTATAGCACTACTTTGCAAAGTCGAATTTTAACTATATTTTAGCCATTAGTTTTACTTTAATTTGTTCGTTACAAACATTGCCATTTACTATCAGAGTTATACTCTCTATTGCATCTATGCCGTCTTTATTTACTCCCCTCATCCTATCTGATATTTTCACGTAGACAATACTTTTGTCTGTTTGCCTTTTTTATCCAGCATTACCACTCCCTTAAATCCTTTTTCCACATTATACTCAAAATCCCATTGCCATAACTCTACATTATCCCCCGTTGCAGTAAAAGTTATTTCTTTATCCTTTTTAGTTCCTGCTTCTTTCCATTCGTAGCTAAGTGTTATACGTGGAGGTTTTTTTATAGGGATTATTCTATCCCTTCTTAGTCTGACTGCTTCTTCTACCGCTACCTTCCCAAACGAAAATACTATGATATATCCACGCCTGCAATTTTTATCAAAACGCTTCATTATAGACTGAGAATTATCGGACTATATTATCGCTTTGTTTTTTAAAGACAGATACAAATGCTAGATATCAAGGGTATATGTTTTATTTTAAGGAGCGTTTTTTTCTCTTTTGTATCCTATATGAAAATACAAAAAAAAGGAGTGATTTTATGTTTTACGGTTATATT
Source organism: Candidatus Endomicrobium procryptotermitis (assembly GCA_031279415.1). NCBI lineage: Bacteria > Pseudomonadati > Elusimicrobiota > Endomicrobiia > Endomicrobiales > Endomicrobiaceae > Endomicrobium > Candidatus Endomicrobium procryptotermitis. Next base: position 94,650 of record JAITIP010000018.1, read on the forward strand.
CGCGTGAGTACGGATAAGCAAAATATGGAAAATCAGAGATTTGAGATTGAAAAATTTGCTAAGGATAGAAATATCATTATTGATGAATGGCTTAGTGAAACCATTAGTGCAGGCAAAGCGCTGGAAAAAAGAAAATTTGGCAAGTTAATGAAAAGATTGAAAAACGGCGATACTGTAATTTCTACAGAATTATCTCGCTTTGGCAGAAATTTAATGCAGGTTATGGGTATTTTAGATTTTTGTATGAATACGGGGGTGCGAATTTTAACCGCAAAAGAAAAATATGAGTTAGGGGATAATATAAATGCCAAAGTTTTAGCTTTTGCTTTTGGACTTTCTGCAGAAATTGAAAGGAATTTAATTTCACAGAGGACAAAAGAAGCTCTTCAAAGAATCCGTGCAGAGGGCAAAATTTTAGGACGACCAAAAGGCAGAAAAAATACAAGCCTAAAATTAACCAATAAACGCGAGTATATAGGGGACTTGTTAAAAAAGCATAAAAGCAAAAGCGCTATAGCGCGAAAATTAAAAGTACATAGAACGACTTTAAGTAATTTTATAAAAAGTAATATATTTTTCTAAACGCTTATATAATATAGTCTAATGTTAAAGCATTGAGTTTATTTTTGGTTTCACGCCAATGCCAATAATATAACAGATAGGTATCCATATAAGCAATAAACGCTTTGCCATGTTTATAGTGGATTATATGGACAAGTTCGTGAACAATAATGAAGTCAACTTTCACTTATGGCTGTATTCAGATTAACAAAAAAAGCAAACAAATTGTTTGAAAGTTTGTGCTTGGAGTAAAAAAGACAGATTTTAAATTTGATTAATTCCAGTTTTTCTATAAACGAAAGGACATTAGTTTACATATAAAAACTCTTTGGACTCAGTGCCAAAAGAATGTTTAAAAATAAGCTCCGACGGCTGGACTCGAACCAGCAACCGATCGGTTAACAGCCGATTGCTCCACCATTGAGCTACGTCGGAACTAATTATTTTTTAATTTGTTAAATAGCCCTTTGTTTAAATCGAATGTACTAATTATACATTTTTTGAAAAAAAATTCAACTATATTTTTTCGCTGAACATATTTTATATTAAAATAAAAATGATATAATAACACAAAAGATAAAAATGATATGTCAAGAATATAAATATTCGCAATAATACGGATAAAAAACTATATGAAATAGCATCTTTGCAAGTAACTGCGTAATATAAGGGTTGATTAATTACTCATGGTAAAAGAATATAATTTTGAAAAATATTTTGACTGTCTTTTAAAAATAGTGCCGATAAATATAGCTGCTCTTGCAGCAATGACTGCTTACAGGGTATTTTTTTTATTTTATTTCGCAGATTTTGGAAGTTTAAAAGGACTTTACATCGATATTTTTAAAGCTTTTGTGCTGGGGCTTAGATTTGATTTGTCGGTTTTGGCATATTTAAATTCATTCGTTATTTTAATTTTTACGGTTTTTTTGTTTTTAAGAAATTTGAAAGTTTTTAAATTGTTTACCGTCATAATAAAATTATATTTCTGGCTTGCTTTTACAGCAAGTGCTGCTTTAACTATAATAGATTTTGGGTTTTTTACTTATTTTTATGAACACATAAATCTCTTATTTTTTCAGTTTTTTGAAGACGATACGGTTAGTCTTGCAAAAACAATAGTTTATGACTGGCGTTTCCCGATGGCGTTTACAGTTCTTGTCTTCGTAAGCTATACGGCTTATAAGTTTAGTTCGTATACGTGTAAAATGCTTCTGAACATGAAATGCATAATAGCTTCGTCATATTGGAGTTTTCCGCTAAAAACGATAATCGTTTTGATTGTCATATGCATGACTTTCATTACGGCAAGAGGAACCGTATCGATGTTTCCGCTTGGAACTTTTCATACGCAGATTTCGACTAATCATTTTATTAATAAACTTTCAATATCCAGCATGCATTCTCTGACTGATGCTTTATACGCTAAATCCGAACAAAGCAGAAACAAAATAAAGCTTTATGAAAAGCTGGGAATCGAAATTGACTCTGTAGATTTATCTATATTTAATAAGATTACACCACCGAACAGCGATATCACAGTGCTTAAACCGAATGTTGTTTTTATCGTACTTGAAAGTTTTGGCGAAGTACCGATACTTTATAACAGTGAAAATTTCAACGTTTTAGCCGGATTGAAGAAGCATTTTGACGAAGATACCGTTCTTTACAATTTTCTGGCGGCCGGCAGAATCACGATTCACTGCCTTGAATCCACAATTTTAAATATGCCGCAAAGACCTTATGCGCTGCAAATTACGCAAAGCCCTTTAGCATATAACGAATATTCAAGTGCAGCTGCTCTGCCTTATAAAAATGCTGGATACGATACGAAGGCTATTTATGGAGGAAGTCTTACATGGAGAGGAATTGAAAGCTTCTTTAAAACGCAAGGATTTAATAAAACTTTTGGCGAAGGAAGCATCAAAAATAAATATCGACACGAATGGGGCATAAACGATGCTCAATTTTTTGAAATAATTTTAAGAGAGCTCAATGAAGCGACTGATAACCCTAAGTTTATTTATGCGATGTCTACGGGAACGCATCCTCCTTACGAAATACCGCCTTATTACAAGCCGCTTCCTTTAAATATTCCCGCAGAACTCTTACGTATGATGCGCGGAGAAAAGAAATACGGCAGAAAAATATTCGAAACTTATCAGTTTGCCAATCATGAAGCTGCAAAATTTTTAGACGCCATTAAGAATTCGGACCTGGCTGAAAATACTATCGTCGTAATCACCGGTGATCATAATTTGAGAGAAATTAATCCTCTTCCAAAAGAAGATTTATTCAAAAAATATGCTGTCCCAACATACATTTATATGCCGAAAAAGATAAAAAAGCAGATTGACGCAAACATCGCTGCAAGCCATATGGACATAATTCCGACGCTTTACGATTTGTCTCTTTCGGAAACAGCATATGTAGCCGCAGGCGTGAGTTTATTGGACGATTCAAAAAAACATATAGCGTTTAACAGCGAAGGTTTTATTTTGTCGGAAGATAAGGTGGTTTTGTATAATATTGATTCGGATGAAATTTTGTATTTTAACTTTGACACAAAATCAAAAACTTTAACTGAGACGCAATATTCGCAGCGGCACGGAGAAATGCTCGATTACTACAAAAATATAGTTGCAGCTGCTGATATTTATCTCAACACGAAAAAATAAGACATAAGTTTCACAAATTTAAATAAGGAGGAATGGAATGGTTACGATTTTATTGTTTTTAGTCGCTTTGCTTGTTTTGTTTGTCTTGATTGCAGGACTATATCTTCTTGTGACATACAATGCATTTGTCGCTCTCAAAAATAGGGTGAAAGAAGCATGGAGCGATATTGAAGTTCAGATGAAACGCCGTTATGATCTTATTCCGAATCTCGTAGAAATAGTTAAAGGTTACGCGTCGCATGAAAAAAGTACGCTTGAATCCGTTATTCAAGCAAGAAATATGGCCATGGCAAGCAAGGGTTCTCTAGAAGACAAAGCCAAAGCGGAAAATATGCTTACTGGAACTTTGAAATCTCTTTTTGCGTTGTCTGAAAATTATCCGAATCTTAAAGCAAATGAAAACTTTTTGGAATTGCAGAGAGAACTTACAGATACAGAAAATAAAATACAGGCAAGCAGAAGATTTTATAATTCCAACGTGCTTGCGATAAATACCAAGCTTGAAATGTTTCCCAGCAATATAGTAGGAAGAATCTTTGGCTTTGAAAAACAGGAATTTTTTAAGCTCGATGAAAACGAACAGTCCGCTAGACAAGCCGTTAAAATTTCTTTTTAATCAAAGGATTGATAAATGGCAAATATTACAACTTACGATTTTATAGATTCAAATAAAAGAAAAACGATACTGCTTATGATTCTTTTTCTGGTAAGTCTTGTAGTTTTGGTTTATCTGGCAATCTTGTTATTTAGCGCTGTGGGTTCTCCAAATCCAAACAACAACCATATTTCATCCGTCGCCACAGCAAACCGTCTGGCAATACAGGTGCTGCCTGTCGTATCCGTTATTGCCATAGCATGGGTGCTGATAAGCTATTTTTTCGGCCAGAAATTTATTCTTTCTGCAGCGGGCGCGGTAAAACTCACGAAAGAATCGGCTCCAGAAATAATAAGAATTGTCGAGAACATAGCGATAACGGCAGGGCTGCCGATGCCTAAAGTTTACGTAATTAACGATAACTCTTTAAATGCTTTTGCAACGGGAAGAGATCCCAAACATTCTTATATAGCTTTGACAAAAGGCATCATTAAGAAACTTGAAAGACCAGAACTTGAAGGCGTCATTGCGCATGAAATGGCACATATAGGCAACAGAGACATAAGGCTTATGCTTATAATGGTTGTCTGCATAAGTTTTGCCACCATAGCAGCCGAAATATTGCTCAGGATAGCAATGACAAAAAGCGGCGGCTCAGGTAAAAATAAAGGCGGCGGACAGGTTTTATTTTTGGTATTGGCTCTGGCATTATATCTTTACGGATATCTTGTTGCCCCGCTGATAAAGCTCGCAGTTTCAAGGACGAGAGAATATCAGGCGGACGCTACGGCTGCTCTTTTAACTAGAAATCCTGAAGGACTGGTGAATGCTTTAAGAAAAATATCAAAAAATTCCGTCGTAGAAAAACTTAACGACAAAGAAACTATGGCAGCAATGTGCATAGTAACACCGTTGTCTCCGGAAAAACAAAATTCGCTTTTTTCAAAAATTTCGGGTCTGTTCGCGACACATCCTCCGATTGAAGATAGAATAAAAGCTTTAATGACAATGGATGGATACAGAAGCTGAAAAAATAATAGAACGGATACAACTCTCTAAATGCAGTAGTAAAATTAGAGATATCTTAAAGTGTAAGAAAATGTCTTGGTTTCAAGACCCCTCTAGGAGGTTTTTAATTCCTATAAGTTAAGTCCGGAGGTTATTTTATGAGAAAAATTATTGCACTACTTATGCCCTTTATTGTTTCGGCATGTATTCCTATGACAACTATGCAGCAACGGTTGGTGCCGAGAGAAAAAATAAGAGAAATCAAGACAAAAGCTGAGGACACAAGTAGAACTGAATCACTTGCTTTTAAGGAGCTTGATGGGTATTTTTTAAAAAACAGTGTAAAACTTGTCGATGACGTCAATTTTTTTGTTATAAGTTCTCAAAAAATTTTTGACAATTTTCTCAGGCAGTCAAAAACAATAACGGATGTAGCTGCTTTTCCAGATTTTAAAAATAATCTAACTGTAATAATTGCAATGAAACCCTCTCAAATTTTAAATGATATAAAAATTGTAAAGGCATATTTTATAGAGAACGATATTTATATAGAGTATGAAATAGTTCCGCAATCGACGCCGGAAATAGGATATTTTACTTCAAATGTAAAAACTTTTGAAATAGAAAAATCAAAACAGGTTTTAAATGTAAGTTTTGTTGATACGAACAAAAACATGACAATACTTCCGTTTGGCAGAAGAACGGCCGCTTCTCCCGTAAGTATTGATGCTTTGCTGAAATACTATACAGGAAGATATAAGGGAACGATTCCTGCTGCGGATGATGCCGGCATTGCAATGATTTTAACTTTATCAAACGATTATACATATCGTCTTGAGCAAAGTTATCTAAGCAACCCCGCAAGGACTTTTGAATCAGCCGGGAAATGGTCGCCGAGTGACGATTTATCTTTTTTTGTGTTAGATTATGATAAGCCTACAGATGAGCAAATGGCTTTTTATTTTTTAGGCAGAAGTATTATAGAAAAACTTGATATTTACCATGAGAAAATAGAAACATCCCCAGAACTTTACAGATTGAAAAAATGAGAAATAAAATGAATTTGTCAAAATATACGCAGACGGCTTTGGCAGCAGCTGAGGCTGGCGCTAAGGTTTTGATGCGGCATTATAATAAAGATTTAAACATAGAATATAAAGGTGAGATAGATCCAGTATCTCAGGCCGATAGGAATGCGCAAAAAGCTGTTATAAAAGTCGTGAAAAATGTTTTTCCTCAGCATGGTGTTTTAGCCGAAGAAGACGGCGTAAATGATATAAAGAAGGATTTTTGTTGGATAATAGATCCCCTCGACGGTACGGTAAATTTTGTTCACGGACTTCCGATGTTTTGCGTTTCGGTTGCTTTAAAATATAAAAAAGATATAATTTCTGGAGTTGTATATTCCCCTGTAATGAAAGAAGTTTTTGCCGCCGAAAAATCAAAAGGGGCATATCTTAATGGAAAAAAAATAAAAGTTTCTGAAATAAAAGAATTTATACGGGCATTGCCTGTAACGGGCTTTCCATATTATGTTAGAGAAAAAAGTGAAAGAGCAATAAAAAATTTTACGAATATCATGATGCGCACGCAAGGTATGAGGCGGCTCGGTTCCGCAGCTTTGGATTTAGCTTATGTCGCCTGCGGAAGATTTGAATTTTTTTGGGAAGAAGGCCTAAATCCGTGGGATATAGCGGCTGGAGCGTTAATTGTCAAAGAGGCAGGTGGGATAGTTTCAGATTACTACGGAGACAAAGATTTTATCTTTAAAAATACCATATTGGCTTCAAATAATAAAATGGTACATAAAACGGTTTTGGAGATACTGGGATGAAATCGGAAGATAAGAAAAAAAATGTCCTAAAAATAATAAAAATACTTGATAAACAATACAAAAACGTCGATATTGCCTTGGGATTTTCAAATCCTTTCGAACTTCTTGTGGCCGTTATTTTGTCGGCGCAATGTACAGATGAGCGCGTCAATAAAGTGACTGAAGTTTTATTTCGCAAATATAAAACATTAAAAGATTATGCACAGGCGGATAGCACTGAGCTTGAAAATATTATACGTTCAGCTGGTTTTTTTAGAAATAAAGCAAAAAATATTATTAATTCGGCAAAAATGGTGCTTGAAAAATATGGTGGGAAAGTTCCACAGACAATGAAAGAGCTTTTGGAACTTCCTGGAGTTGCAAGAAAAACGGCTAACGTAGTTTTAGGCAGCGCTTTCGGAAAAGCCGAAGGCATAGCTGTAGATACACATGTCATAAGAATTTCAAATTTGTTGAAACTTACAAAATACGATGATCCCGTAAAAATAGAAAAGGACTTAATGGAAATAGTTCCACACAAAAATTGGAGAAAAATATCTTTTTTAATACAAACTCTCGGAAGACGCGTATGCAAGGCCCGCCACCCGGATCATGCACAATGCTTTTTAAATAAAATATGCCCCTCAGCAAATGTTTAATGTTGCTAGGGTCAAGGAGATATGCACTATTTAGATTAAAGAATTCCCTATTCGAAAACAGTCGGCTGTTAAAAATTAAAGACCTGTAGTCTTAAATAATTACAGAATTATCCCATTGTGAATAGTGTATTACTTAATTAGTTCATATTTTTTTAAGTCTTTTATAATTTCGTCTGCATAATATACTTTCAGTTCCTTATTAAGAGCCTTGACATCCCAATCCAATGATACATATTTACGTTTTTTTATGTCTTTGCCGCTGTGGTCTTTTCCTATAATCTCTTCAACATTTATCTCTTCCATAATTTGCCATAATCCTAATGTTGCGGAAAAACATTTTTTAATAATTATCTTATATTCATCTGTTTCTTTCGCTTTTGCAAGAAGTTCATTCCATAATTTTAATAAAGAATCTTCACGTGCGTTTTAGGTAATTCTTTTAATTTTTGTGAAGCCAATGTATTGCCGTCAAAACATAATTCATTACGATAATCACGTTTATCGCTGCCTTTTAGACTGCGACACTTATTTTTAGGAGTTAAGGCAGTATAAAAAAGCATTTTTTTAAAAATATGTTATCTTTCAAATAAGAACCTTGTCCATCGTAGCACTTAGAGTACACGTCTGTTTTCCACTATTTGTCATAAGGAAAATAACTTGCTACAAATATCGGGAGTTTTTCAACAAAATTGTCGGAGCGAACATAAAAGCCGTGACCACGATATTCTGCCGCACGAAGTAATCCAATGTGTTTTCTATCAATTAAAAAGCTGTCAGCAATCATATATGCAATAATGTTATTATTGTAAAGTGGTTTATTTATGGCAATTTTTCTTCCATCTTTTCCAAATTTTGTGCCGTCTTTTTCACAAAGAATCTCGTCTATTTTGTCTGTTTCCATTTTATGCTTGTCGTATGCTTCAGTCAAATTAATGTGTGCTTTACGTAAAATTATATCACCGACCGATTCCGCACAAACAACAGCCTCGTTATTTTGTATATTATAAGGTGTCATTGGCGGTAATTCCTCACGACTTTCATCTATGTTTTGCCACCACATCACACCTGTTGCCGAATTTTGCGGAGCATGAAATTCTTTACGATTACATAAAAATCCGCCGAGAAACTTTTTATTTACAAGTTCTTGATTACGCCAATACTTTGTTGGCGAATATACAATAAATGAATCGGTTGTATTTTTAAGATAGTATTTAAAACCTGACCATATAAAAAGATTGCCAAGCTCGTTTGTGGCTACGCCCTTAACTTCCTTTTTATTTCTTTACAAACAAAACTTTTTTTCCATTTATTTTCCTTTCGTCCCGTTTTTTGAGATCCACCGCTCCCTGATTTAAAATATGGAGGATTTTCCACAATAATTTTAACGCTGTTATTATCCATAACCTTTTCACGATATATTACGAGCATCAATACGATAACGAATAAGGGATTCGTCTTTAACGATATTTATTAATTCAGCTCTTTTATCAATATCGTCATAGCGTATAGTTTCATATTGTATAGTGTTATATATGAGAGGCATCCATTTATTGTTTTTGCTTGCAGCACCAAAATAATTGCCGTGTATCTGTTCATATAAATCTTGTGTTTTGTAAATATAAGCAGTTTCACGAATAAGGTCATTCAAAATTATGGTGGCAGGCATTGTTTCGCCACGTTCTCTACGAGAGCAAGATATTTAATTGCTTGCCATAATGTTTCATTTATACTGTCTATTGTTTTTTTATTTTCAAACAAACAGCCACGAAAAACACCATCAGTGCTGTGAGATAAATCGGAATTTATTCCCAACATTTTGTAAAAATTTTCTTGTAATACTATTTCTTGTTCCACGCATACCTCAAAGTTTAAACTAAAACACACTGTTTTAATAATCCATCAAAGCTATTGCCGTTCATTCTAAACGTAAATTCGTTGATATATCTCTTATATTTTACTGAAATATGATGTAAATTCCATAGATACCTCTTTTCAGTAAAGCCCAAAAACTTTCAATCCCGTTTGTGTGGACACCGCTACTGCTAACATATTGCCCTGCTGAATGATTTACTGACAATATAATATAAATGATTATAATGTATTTTCTTAGGTTCAGTATGACAATGATATACTCCTTCTGTTTTACCGCATTTCGGACATACAACATTGTCGTTATATCTAATCTTAATAAAGTAATCTATTACTGCCTTTTCCGTTGGGAACTTCTTTTGAAATTCAAAGTAATTCATTGCCTTTCTCCTTAACATAACAATTGACTTGCAATTTAATTTTAAGTATAATTTTTAAATATTTTGATAAGCGGGCCTGTAGCTCAGTTGGTTAGAGCACTCGACTCATAATCGAATGGTCGTAGGTTCAAGTCCTACCAGGCCCAATTAAAGATAACTCTTGAGAAATCAAGGGTTTTTTTATTTGCCGTGATGTTTAAAACTTGCTATAATAATCAAAAATTTGTTAAAAAAGGGTAGTTAGCTCAGCGGAAGAGCACTCGCCTCACACGCGAGTGGCCGCAGGTTCGATCCCTGCACTACCCACCATTTAAAATGTGAGGCTGAAATTATAAATTTTTATAAATGGAGTGAAAATGGAAAATTTGAGACAGGATTTGGAACTTTTGTACGAGCTGCAGGAGTACGATATAAAAATAGAAAATATCAGAAATGCCATCTCGGATGTTCCTTTGCAGATTGATAACAAACAGAAAGAACTTGAAATAAAAAAACGAGAAATGGAAGAAAAGAAGAAAAACTATGTAAATCTGAACTCTTTAAGAAAAGAAAAAGAAGCGGTTCTAGACGCAAAAGAAAAAGCTATAGGAAAACATTCTTTGGAATTAAACACCATAAAATCAAACGATACTTATAAGGCTTTGCTTTTGGAAATTGGAAAAGCCAAAGCGGATAAAAGCATCATTGAAGATGAGATTTTAGAATTGATGGACAAAATAGAAAACGAAAATAAGATCGTAAAAGATAGTGAAACAGAACTGAGAGAATTTGAAGTCAAAATAAAAAGCGAAATTGCGGAGATTGAAATTTCCGCAAATAAATATTCGGATGAAATAAAAAAAATTGAAGAAGAAAGAGAGCGGCATAAATTAAAAGTAAATAAAAATATTCTGCAGCAGTACGAAAGGATTCGCGAAGGCAGAAACGGGCAGGGAATATCTATTATAGAAGGTGAAAGCTGCGGCGGATGTGGAATGGTTCTCAGACCTCAGTTGATAAATCAGGCACAAAAATGTCATGACCTTATATTTTGTGATAACTGTTCAAGAATACTTTTAAAAAAATAGGAAAATATTGTACAGACGGACGCGCGCTCGCTTCACTTTCTGTATTTGTGAAGAGGAAAGTCCGAACTTTACCATCAGTCAGTTTTCTGATGATGGAAAACGGTAGCAGGTAATCCCTGTCGCGCGTGAGCGCAGAGGTGCGAGCAGAGACGCCTCGGCCGGAAACGGCCAGGTATCCTTGTACAAGGATAAGCTTTTACAGTAATGTAATAGGTGAAACGGCTAAATCCTTATCGGAAAGCAAGGCTGAAGTATGGCCGCTTGACCGTTAAAAGTGATTTTAACGGCAGAGAAATGATCGCGCTTTCAAAAAGTTTACTTTTTGAAAGACAGAATTCGGTGTACGTTCCGTCTGTATTAAAATAAAATGGAAACAGCAATCTGCATAGGTATCGGTTTGGCCGGAGGTGTTTTAAGCGGTCTTATGGGAGTGGGAGGGGGGATAATTTTGATTCCCCTCATGATTATTTTTTTGAAAATGACACAGCATCAGGCTCAGGGAACATCTCTTGCAATAATAATGCTCAGTTTTTTTTCAATGTTGGTCTATTATAAAAAAGGATATGTAAATTTAATCGTCGCTGCTCTTATAGGGATAGGTTTTATAGCCGGAGGTTTTATCGGAGCATATTTTGCAGCTTCTCTTCCGGAAAATTTGCTAAGAAAATGTTTTGCGGTTTTAATGATTGCCGTAGCGGTAAAAATGCTGTTTTTTAAATAAAATGGATTATCATATCTCCGTAATGCCTTCCGAATCATCACAATATCTTATAACCGATCCTTCGGGATTGTACGTCGATTGTACGTTCGGCGGCGGAGGCCACACTTCCTATCTTCTTGATAAATTCAGAGATATAAAAATAATCACTTTTGATTGGGATGCCGCCGCATTTGAAAGATTTTGTGAACGCCGTGCCGATTTTGAAAACCGAGTGACTTTCATGCGTGATAATTTTAAAAATATTAAAAATGCTTTGGAAAACTCGTCAGTGGGCAAAGTCGATGGAATTTTGGCCGATATCGGGGTTTCTTCCAAACAGTTTGACGACTTGGAAAGGGGTTTTTCTTTTAATTCTAAAAACCTTGATATGCGCATGGATTTAAGAAATCCGCTTACGGCAAAAGAAATAATAAATGAATACGGCGAAGAAGAACTGGCGGACATATTTTATAGATACGGTGAAGAGCATTTGTCGAGACGGATTGCAAAAGCAGTTGTAAATCGTAGAAAAAGAGGCATAATAAATACTTCCATAGAGCTGCGCGATATAATTTGTTCAGTTAAAAATCTGGAAGGAAGAATAAATCCGGCGACGAAAGTTTTTCAATCGTTGAGAATTTTTGTCAATAAAGAACTTGAAAATTTGGAAGGGCTGCTCGATGCTGCTCCGGGACTTTTAAATGATGGAGGGCATATAGTCATAATAAGTTTTCATTCTCTTGAAGACAGGATCATAAAACAGAATTTTAGATGGAACGCTTCCAGAAACATATATAAAATCCTTACGAAAAAAGTCATTACGGCAAGTGCTGAGGAAATAAACGCCAATCCGCGTAGTAGAAGCGCGAAAATCAGGGCTGCGGAGAAAATATATGTATAAACCTTTTGCAGTTGTCATATGCATAATATTTTGTGTTTTTGTATATCTTTGGCAGCAGACTACGGCTACACGTCTCGGCTTTAAAGTGAGCGAAATGCAAAATGAGTATGAAAAAATAAGCGCTGAAAACGACAATTTGCTGTTAAAAATAAATTCGATACTGGCTTTGGAAAAGATGGACAAAATTGCCCAAGAAAAACAGCTTTCAAAGCCCGATGAAAAGTCAGTGGTTTATATAGATTAAAAAAATGAAAAGAAAAATTGAATCTGTTAAGAGAAGAAAAATATTGGCTTTCGCCGTATTTTTCATTTTTTTTGCTTTGTTTGTCAAACTTATTTTTGTCCAGCTTTTTATGTATCCTAAGATAAACAGAGCCGTAGAAAAAATGGTTAGGCGTGAAAATATTGAAATGCCGAAAAGGGGAGATATTCTCGACGCAAAAGGAAGAGTGCTGGCGACGAGTGTCAGAAGGTATAATCTTTTTATCGATCCTAAAATAATCGTCGATTTGAATGAAGTCAAAAATAAGCTCGCCGCTTACGGAATTAGGATTAAGCAAAAAACAGTAAAAGAGTTCGGAGGCAACTCATATGTTCCACTTGCTTTTAATCTGGAAGAAAAAACCGTCAGAAAAATTAAAGCGGAAAAAATTTTCGGCGTAGGTTTTGAAAGCAAGTATGCAAGACAGTATCCGGAAGGAAGGCTTTTAGCGCATATATTGGGAATAACCGGTGCTGATGGCAGCGGGTTGGAAGGAATAGAAAAAATCTGCAATGCTTATTTGTCCGGAGAACAGGTTAAAACAATGCATTCTAAAGATGGTCGCGGCAGAGTAATACGCGATAAATTTGTGGATACTACAAAAATTCGCGGGTTGGACGTTACTTTAACTATAGATAAGAACATGCAATTTATTGCCGAGCAGGAACTCAGAAAAGCTTTTTCAGATTTTAAAGCAAAGAAAGCAATGTGCATAATTCAAAATCCCAAAAACGGAGAAATCCTGGCGATGGTTTCTCTTCCAGATTTTGATTTTTCCGATGAAATAAAAAATGTTGGCGTATTGAGAAATGCGGCGATAAGCGATATTTTTGAGCCCGGTTCGACTTTTAAAATCGTAACGGTTTCGGCTGCTCTCGATAAAAATAAAATAAAATTTACCGATACTTTTTATCTTGAAAATGGAAGAATGAAAATCGGAAAACATACGATTAATGATGATCATAAAATTGCCGGTTATGCTTCACTGAGCAGATCCATGGAACAGTCGTCAAACATAGGAATGGTTAAAATCGCACAAAAGACCGGAAGCCGCGATTTTTATGATTACATAAGAAAGTTTGGTTTCTATTCTTTGACGGGAATAGATCTTCCAGGAGAAGCTAAAGGCATTTTGCTTGACGAGAAAAACTGGAGTTCGTTAAGTTTGCCTACAATCTCCTTCGGGCAGGGCGTAGGGGTGACAGCGATACAGCTTATAAATTCATTTTCCGCCATAGCCAATGGCGGCGTTTTGATGAAGCCGATAATAATAAAAAATATTGAAAATACGCTGCCGGAAAATATGTCATTTTTTGAGCCCAAAGAGATAAGGCGCGTAATTAGCGAAGAAACTGCCAGAGAAATGAAAAAAATCTTAAAGAATGTCGTGGACAAAGGTACCGGTAAAACCGCTAAAATACCCGGATATTCCGCAGGAGGGAAAACCGGTACGGCGCAAAAGATAGACCCTGTGATGAAAAGATATTCTACGAAGCATTATGTGGCTTCATTTTGCGGAATGCTGCCCGCTATGAATCCGGAACTCGTGATTCTCGTCATAATTGACGAACCAAAAGGAGATTATTATGCCGCTTCGGTAACTTCTCCGGTGTTTGCCAAAATAGCCGCAAGAGCAGTTCAGTATCTTGATCTGCGAAAAGACGAACCTGAAGACGTTAAAAATGATAAAATAAAAAATGAAAATAAAAAGGTGAAAAGATGAAAGCAAAAGATATTTTTCCAGTTCAAGATATGCTGTTTGCAGGAGACGGAGATATCGAAATTTCCGGAATTTCCTACGATACAAGAAAATTACAAAAAGGTGATGCTTTTTTTGCTTTACCCGGTCATATGACTGACGGAAAAAATTTTATCCGCGAAGCCGCTGAAAAAGGTGCTTCAGTCATAATTTCACAAGAAAAAGCCGACAATGTCGTTTTACCGCAAATAATTGTTAAAAACATCTTTTCTTTTATGTCGGAGTTTAGTGCCAAATTTTATAATTATCCCGACAGAGAAATGACGATTATAGGTATTACCGGAACTAACGGAAAGACTACTATTACTTATATGATTGAAAGCATTTTGGCTCATTGTGGGATAAGTTGCGGTGTTATCGGTACAGTTAATTACAGGTACGGTGGAAAAGTTTTTAACGCTCCCAATACCACGCCTCAATCCGCAGATATATACAAAATGATGAGGGAAATGTGCTCTTGCGCAATAAGATATCTTGTTATGGAAGTTTCTTCTCACGCGCTTGCTTTGGGACGTGTCGCGGGAATAGATTTTGATATTGCCGTTTTTACAAATTTGACTAGAGATCATCTTGATTTTCATAAAGATATTGAGAGTTATTTTGCGGCTAAAAGCCTTTTATTTTCAGAGCTTGGCAAAGGTATAAAAAGTAATATTAAGTATGCTATAATTAATGCCGATGATAAATACGGCAAAAAGCTTTTTAAAATTGATATTAATGCCAAGAAAAAGTCGTACGGCGTAAAAACAAATGAAGTTGATTTTAAAGCCGCAAATATAAACGTTTCAAGCGTCGGAAGCGAGTTTAATGTGATTGCTGCAAATGCTATGGCGGAGAGAGTTAAAATAAAACACATAGGTTTACACAATATATATAATGTTTTGTCGTCTATTGCCGCATGTGTTGCCTGCGGTATAGATTTTAAGAGAGTCGTTGAAGCTTTGAACGGATGCACACAAGCTCCCGGAAGGCTTGAGAGAGTAAATACTAAAAATTTAGGTTTTGAAATAGTTGTCGATTATGCACATACAGATGACGCGCTTAAAAACGTTTTATCGGCTTTAAATGATTTAAAACCGAAAAGGATAATAACGCTTTTCGGCTGCGGCGGCGACAGAGACAGGACAAAAAGGCCTTTGATGGGAAAAATCGCAGTTGAAATGAGCGATTTTGTTTTCGTTACTTCTGACAATCCCAGAACCGAAGATCCTTTGCAGATTATTTTAGATATAGAAGTAGGAATTAAAAGAATAGGAAAAACAAATTATAAAATCATTGCAGACCGCGAACATGCCATAAAAGAAGCTGTTATGATGGCAAAAAAAGGAGACATAATTCTTTTAGCCGGCAAAGGGCATGAAACCTATCAGATTACAGGAACCCAAAAGATACCTTTCAACGATATTGAGTTTGCACAAAAATATTTGGATTTAAAAGAAAAACAAAAGGCATCGTTAAAATCCTGGCAGACACAGCAAAAGGAGTTCGATTTTTAATGGAGTCATTTTATCTTAAGGATTTTATTAAAGCCGTAAACGGAAAGTTTTTATTAGGCGATCCAAATCTTCTCATAAAAAGCGTTTCGATAGATTCCAGAACCATTAAAAAAGGACAATTTTATTTTGCCTTAAAAGGTAAAAATTTTGATGGACATGATTTTATCAAAGAATGCATTGAAAGAGAAGCAGGAGGAATCGTATATTCTAAAGATGACATAGACTTGACTAAATCTTTTCCACTCTTTCCTTCAATAATAAAAGTCAATGACACTCTTATCGCTTTGGGAGAGCTTGCAAAAGCGTATGTAAAACGCTGCAAAAAAGCAAAAGTCATAGGCATAACGGGTTCAAACGGCAAGACGACGACTAAAGAAATATTGGTTTCGATACTGAAAAGAAGGGGTAAAACAATTTGCAATAAAGGAAATTTTAACAATAGAGTAGGACTGCCTCTCTCCGCACTGAATCTTCAAATGGATACCGAATACGCCGTATTTGAAATGGGAACATCGCTTAGTGGAGAAATCAAAATTCTTTCGGATATAATATCTCCAGACGTGGCCGTAATTACGAACATCGGTTATTCTCATTTGAAAACTTTTGGTTCGCCTATAGGCGTTTTCAAGGAGAAAAGAGCATTACTCGACAGTGTTTGCGCTGATGGCTTCATAGTTTTAAATGCCGATGATGAAATACTGAAAAATGTTTCTCAGAAAATGTATTCTAAAGTTATAACTTTTGGATTTTATGGCGGAGCTGATGTTTACGCGCACAATATAACTTTATGGTTGGATAAACCTAAATTTGAGCTTTATATAAACGGTGTCTCGATTTCTGTGACGATGCCGCTAAAAGGCAGATTTAATATCGCCAACGCTCTTGCCGCTTCCGCAGTTGCGGGAGGATTGGGTTTTTCTGCGGAAGAAATTAAAGATGGAATAGAAGCTTTCGTTCCTCCACCAATGCGGATGGAAACTGTAAAAACCAAATCCGGAGTTATTCTTATAAACGATGCATATAATGCGAATCCTTCATCGGTAAAAGAAGCACTGCAGAGTGTATGTGAATCTTATCCGGACAGCGATATTAATCTTGTTTTTGGTGATATGCTTGAACTGGGGGAAAAAGCCGAAGTTTATCATGGCGAACTCGGAAGTTTTATAGATGGACTGCATAAGATACACAATATTTATCTGCTTGGAGAATTAAGCAAAGGCATGAAAAATTCTATAAATAAAAAACCATCATACCATGTGGAGAACAAGAAAGAACTTTTGGAGCTTTTGGAGAAAAACAGTAATACTGCAAAAACTGTTTATCTTTTTAAAGGTTCGCGCAGTATGAAACTTGAAGAAGTTTATGAATCTTTTAAGATGAAATTGGATTAGAGGAGAAATAAGTGCTGTATCATATTTTTTATGGTTTAAGCGAATATTTCAGCCCGTTTAACGTTTTTCAATATATTACATTCAGAGCAGGAGGTGCGGTTTTGACAAGCCTTGTCATCTGCCTTTTGGCAGGGCCTTTTGTCATCAATAAATTGAGAAATCTGAAAGTGGCACAAACCGTAAGAAGTGACGTTCCTTTTACTCATCATTCAAAAAATGGCACTCCCACTATGGGAGGCCTTTTAATTTTAATATCCATAGCTGTTTCCGCTCTGCTTTGGGCGCGGCTCGACAATAGATTTATAATATGGCTTATTTCTGGTACGCTTTGGCTGGGCTTTATAGGTTTTTGGGATGACTATATAAAACTGAAAAGAAAAGACCCGCGAGGACTTTCCGCCAAAGGAAAACTTTTTGGTCAAACGGTTTTTGCAGTTTCTTTTGCCGCATACTTGAGTTTTTTTCCGGCCAATCCTGATTATTTGACGGCGGTAAATATTCCATTTCTTAAAAATGTTTTTGTTGATTTTTCATTTTTTTACTTCGTATTTGTGATGATAATAGTCGTGGGTAGCTCGAACGCCGTTAATTTGACCGATGGTCTGGACGGTCTTGCCTCTGGATGCATAGTCATAGCCGCTTTTACTTTGGCTTTGTTTGCGTATTTTGCAGGACATTTTAAGATAGCGGGCTATTTGAAAATAGTTTCTGTTCCTGGCGCCGGTGAAATTACTGTTTTTCTTCTTGCCGTTGTCGGAGCTGGATTGGGCTTTTTATGGTATAATTCGCATCCAGCTGAAGTTTTTATGGGAGATACCGGCAGTTTGTTTCTGGGCGGGGTGCTCGGAATGACTGCTGTGTCAATAAAACAGGAATTGATTTTAGTGCTTATAGGAGGAGTTTTTGTCGTTGAAGCCCTTTCCGTGCTGATACAGGTATCGGTTTATAAAAGGACAAAGAAAAGAATTTTTAAAATGGCGCCGCTTCATCATCATTTTGAAATGCTCGGCTTGTCAGAAACAAAAGTTACGATAAGGTTTTGGATAATAGCTATAATACTTGCAATACTTTCATTTGCATCGCTGAAGCTGAGGTAATATTAAGTGAAGAAAATAAAACAGGCCGGCGTTTTGGGTATAGGAAAAAGTGGTGTTGCGGCTGCAAATCTCGCAGTGAAACTTGGTTATAAAGTTTTTGCCAGCGATAGCGGCAAAGAAAGAGAAATAAAAAATCTCGATAAAAAAGTTATGAAAGAGTTTGGTGGGCATACTGATAAAATTCTTACTTCTGATTTTGTCATAAAAAGTCCGGGAATATATCCCGACATTGAAATCATTAAAAAAATTAAAAGAAATAAAATTCCAATTATCAGCGAACTTGAGTTCTCTTTAAAAAATTCAAAATATAAAAAGCTCATCGCGGTAACGGGAACTAACGGAAAAACGACGACTACGGATTTGCTTTCAAAAATAATAAAAGCAGCTTATAAAGATTCAATAGTGACGGGAAACATAGGATTTCCTCTTTCTGATAAAGCTTTGCACACGGCAAAAAATACTTTTATTACGATGGAGCTTTCAAGTTATCAGCTTGAAGATTCTCCTTCTTTCTGTCCAAATATTTCTATTCTGCTTAACATTACCCCCGATCATCTTGAACATCACAAAACCATGCATAAATATATAGCTGCAAAAAAAAACATATTTAAAAATCAGCGGGCAGGAGATTTTTCAGTTATAAATTTTGATGATAAAATATGCAGAAAAATATCTTCCGAAATAAATGCCAAGAAAGTTTTTTTTGCTAAAAGACCCTTAAGAAATGGCGTGTATTTTGATAAAGGTTCGATAGTGATAAATATAGGGAAGAAAAAGTCGGTTATAAAACCAAAAATTCAAATACCAGGGACGCATAATGTCGAAAATATTCTTGCTGCTGTCGCTGCGTCCTACTGCGTCGGAATGAAATCCAGCATAATAGAAAAAGTCATATCTTCGTATAAAGGCGTCAAACACAGGATAGAATTTGTACGCAGAATAAATGGTGTAGATTATTATAATGATTCAAAATCCACAAATGTGGACTCTACCAGAGTCGCTTTGGAAGCTTTTGAAGGAAACATTTTTCTTATTTTGGGAGGCATAGATAAAGGCGCTCCCTACATTCCTTTGAAAAATTTAATAAAAAAAAGAGTGAAAAAAATCTATCTTATAGGTGAAGCCGCAGAAAAAATAAAAAAAGAGTTGGCGGGAGCTTCTTTTTTAGATTGCGGAAATATCGAAAATGCTGTTAAAGAGATTTTTAAAACTGCCGAAAGCGGAGATACGGTTCTTTTGTCTCCGGCATGTGCTTCTTTTGACCAGTTCAAAAATTTCGAAGAGCGCGGTAAATTTTTTAAAAAAATGGTTAAATCAATTAGTGAGTAATTAATATTTTTTTGCATAATTTCCATTTTTGATACTATTTCTTATTCTTCGCTGAAATATCCTATTTGATATATATTATCCGTTCCTCCTCTGTGATTGTTCATTCTCAAAGTGAATGTCTGCTGATTGGCTTTTATATACATATCCGCTACAACAATATTTATATCGCTGTTGTCAATACATCCAGCCAAATCTTTCCATGCCAAAATCCGCCAAGTTATAGTCCAATAAAAATCCTCTACATTTGATTGAGCTATATACATATGCGGAATTCCGCTATCGCCGCCAAAGTTTACGGCGAATCTCACCCATGTCGGTTTTGTAAAAACTTTTGGAGCTGTTATGGTTACTGTCTCGGCGCTTGTAAATCCGTATAAGTGTGTTTTGGAATAAACAAACTTCGGAACGCTGTACTGTGCAAGTTTTGTTTTGGCTGCGGTTGTAATATTTGATAAATCTAATTTGGCAAGAAATGTACTAAATAGCGATTGCGCTATTGTTGAAATAGTTGTTATGTTATCCAAATTCAAGCTCGCTTTGTTTGCTAATCCGTCAATAAACACATTATAATTTGCCTGCGAAGCGGGAACTACAGTATTTGATACAACCATCATTAACGGAAACTGAATATGACGAGGTTGAAATCTGTCTCCCGTATTGACTACTCTTGAAGTGTCGAAAGTGGCTCTATTACTTCTGTTTACCGAACTTGACGCTGTTACAGAACTACCGTATAAAGCAGTGTCGCCTTGTCTGAATGCTCCCTCACCCACTGCTACTAATCCCTGTGGACCTCCAAGCGTGCAGTCAAAATGGCCAGTGATATTTACAATTTGAGCTCTGCCGTATTGTCCTATATTGCCTATGGTTAAACACTGCATTATTGCAACTCTATCATCAAGACGTGGCATTTTAAATTTTTGATTTACGCTGTCAACACCGACAAAGCCGACATTGCCGGAATTATTGTTGTAAGCAGTTTCCCATTGCGTATAAGTTCCCGTGGGTATTATGTTTGTCAGAAGATAATTATCGTAAAAATTTGGAAACATTGAACGCGTATATTCCCCGCCGTATAATCTTAACAAGCCTTCCGGAGTGTCCGTTCTTGCTAAAGATTTAATTTCTCCTATATAAGACAGAGGAGCCACAGCGGTAACAAACCCGATAAACTGCCATGAATAAATCGGCGTCGGAGTGTTTGGAGTATCTACCAGCTGCCACATTCCTGAATTAAATAAGTTTGTCACCCATGTTTTATTCCATACTTCTGAGGCTGTATGAGTTACACCGTTGATTACATATGTGGATTGCGAAATATCGTTTACGTCTAATGTCCATGTTCCGCCTGCACCAAAAATATCCTGACAGGCATAAAGCGTAAGTTCTTCCTGCGTCGGTTGTGCCGAATCAAAGTTTTTAGCGGTTAATGAGCCTCCCGCCGCCGCATTAATTTTTTGATTAATTGCGGTCAAGACTTGATTTAATATATTTTCATCCGTCGTCAAACCCGCGTCAATTATAATATTTTTAAGCTCCGCGGTAATCTGGTTTAATTCCTGCGCTTTCCAAACAGTAGATGAATTCGGCAGTACTCTTGCATTTTGTTTTTGTCCTATATCCATTTTTTACCTCTTATTTTTGACAGATACCAAGTCAAAATTTAATTGATTTTTTGTTCCAACAATTCTATTTGTTTTTTCAGCAATTCGTTTTGTTCTCTCAAAAGTTCTTTTTCGCTTTGTTTGTGTTCTTTTACTTTTGTTTTTTTTGGCTCTTTGCCTGCTCTATTTATCTTTGGAAAATTAAAATCAAATTTGTATCCTATGTTAAAGTTGAAAGTTTGGTAATTTATGCGGTTTTCTTGTACAAGAATATTCTCCAAGTATAGTTTATACATTTCATTATCAGAAGCATATAAAAACTCAAAAATAAAATTTTTATATTCATAGCCTATCCCGAGTCCGTAATGTAAACCAAGATTTTCTTCTTCTATATCTTCATCAAAATCCATAATTTTACTAACGCCGATTTGTAAGATGGAGTATATATCTTTATATATACTCACTTTAGGCGAAATATAAAATGCTTGCAGCGTAAATCCTAAGCTGTCATAATCTTTAACGTTTCTTTTTATCTGCTGAGCATAGCCGATTCCAAACTTAAAAATTGAATTTATTTTCCTGTAATATTCCAAATAAAAAACAGTCCCAATGTTTATATTTGAGAAATTTGAATTTTTTTGTTCATTAAAAAGAACAAAAGTTCTTTCTTGAGAAAATATTGAATACGGCGTTATGCCAAATTTCAAGATGAGCGAATTCTGTTTATCGGCAAATACGCTTTGAGCTAAAAACAAAAATAAACCTAAAAATAATATTTTTTTCATTTTTAATCCTCACTATTTTCGGACATCAAAAGTTTCCTGCGGCTGATATGCGAATTCTTTTGCCTGTTCAACGGGTATGTCAGTATCCGCTGTGTAATCGATTAAATCAAGAGTTGTAATTCTTTTATTAAAATCCGTTTTGATGCCGACAACTTTACATTTCATATAATAAGTTCCTGTTTCTTTCCATTTTGTCAAATCTGTAAACGTCCGTTTTGCAAACAAATTATTATTGTGAAGCATTCTAACATAATCGCCGAGTTCAAGTTCCAAATCAATAATTATGTCAATAGTCAACCTCAACCGTAGTTTTGAAAGTTCTGCATAAATTGTCGGAGCAATAGCATAAGCGAGGTCAACATTATCCGCGGGAAGCAGCTGCGATCCTGATATTTCATAAGTCCTTTCGCCATATTTTTCTTTATTTGTCGGGTGCGGCTCATTTTGCTGGTCGCTGTCAATAACTTTTATATAGTTGCCGTAAGTAACTACAACGCGCGTTTTCAGCCTTGCAATATCGCTTTTTGCACCCGACATTGAAATAATCTCATTATCGGTTAGAGCTTTATATTCCGATGTTTGCTGCCTATTTCTAAAAAAGAATTTATCGTCATAGTCAAAACGATTTCATATATCGCAAGAGAAGCTAACTCTTCTAATGCCTGTAAAATTGACATATTTGTTAGATTACAGATGCTGAGTGGGATGTTTTGTTGTTGATAATAAGACGCATTCATATTAGACAAATTCAAATCATTGCCTTTTGTCGCATTATTTTTTATAACAACTTCAATATAGTTTGAAAAATTATTTATATTACTTCCAATATCAAGTTGTATCCAACTGCTCCACTGTGCATTTGGGTTATCTTTATAACGTGCTTCTATAGATAATTGCGGCATTCCTCCTATAACAGATACATTTGCCTTGAAGTTTGTCCACTGTATAAAATCAGATAATCCTGAATTTGATAAGTTAAATCTTATACCAGACTGGCTATACACAATACCCGCGTTGTCTATGAGTTGTATATTCTGAATAATCAGTTTTCCTGTTCTATACTGCCATATATATAATCCATTCAATGTTCCGTCTGATATCGATATAGAATAGATTAGCGAACTATTTTTATAAATATAAAAAATATTGTTCTGCATACTAAAATTAAAATTTGCAGATCGACCGCCACCTGAAGTTTGAACTAAATTTCCATCTACAACTATCGCAAAACCATCAGAATAATAAAAATTATGATTGTCATAAATCAATATTGTGTGATTTGCAAATATAAATCTTATATAACCAAATGTAGCTATATCTTCGTTGTATATATCCATATTGATACTGCAGAATAAAGACCAATTGCCTGAAGAATAGATTTCAAAATTTCTTGATGCACCGCCACCAGATTTTTTTGGTCTATAACTATATAATTATTACCATCTACACTATTTGCATAAGTAATACTATTGTGTGTATTTGTAAAATTGAAACGAGTTGAGAC
Source organism: Candidatus Endomicrobium procryptotermitis (assembly GCA_031279415.1). Taxonomy (NCBI): domain Bacteria; kingdom Pseudomonadati; phylum Elusimicrobiota; class Endomicrobiia; order Endomicrobiales; family Endomicrobiaceae; genus Endomicrobium; species Candidatus Endomicrobium procryptotermitis. The sequence continues at coordinate 118,108 of JAITIP010000018.1, forward strand.
ATTTTGAATAAAATTATTCAGATATAAAATTACATTATTTTGAAAAACAACAGGATCAACAATCCTATGCGATTCGGCTACTCCTGCGCTCGTCAACAATTCATTCACAAGTGTATCAATCGTTATGCCTTTTTTCCAATAAATATAATCCGCACATATATTTTCATTTGATAGCAGAGCGGATTTCAACTCTATAATTGCGCCGTTATTGTAATCGTTAAGCTGTGAAACTGTATAATCTGTTTTTTCGGTTAATTCAACGGCGTCTGAAAGGCTTGTTCCTTTTAACACTCTTTGAATTCTGCCGACTGCGGCATTTGCGGTTTTGCAATGAGTGGTATCTTGCTCGGTCAATTGTTCATTTTTAATTTTTGTTGATACATTTTCCGCTGATATTGTTTTTAGCCAATCAAGGCGATTTAATACTCGCAATTCCACAAGCACTTCATCTTGTCTGTAATTTGGCAATTCCGTCAAATATCCAGTAAAACATTTGACATAATCGTTTAATGTCGGACTTCCTATATAGTATTCAAGTTTTGAGCCGTAAATAATGTAAGGCTGGGGAAATAATCCGTCTTCTTTATCCTGCCAGAAGCGGTTATTCTCATTATATAGCGTCAAAGCCAAATTGCCGACTTTCCAAACATTTGCGGTATCATTATCAAGCTGCTGGGTAATTGAAACATTTGTGCCTTTATGGTTTATTGCGTCGGTAATGTCAACAGGAGTTGTTTCAATAATGTAAGAAGAAGATGCAGTATTCCATTTACGACGGTAAAGTAAAAGTTTATGATGGAGTTCCGATATATTATTATGCTTAAGAAGTGATTTTATTGTAGGGCTAATTTGCCGCATTTTCCTGTGCCTCTAATTTTAAATTGAAGTCAAGCAGCCCGCTCCACCTACTTATTTTGTAATCCAAATCCTGCCGTCTTATAAATACTTCATAGACATCCCTGTCTTCAAAATCCGCAAAAGGGATTATCGTTATAAAGCCGTCCCTCCTGATAAAATTTTTTAACAGCTTGTATTGCTCTTTTGACATATTTTTGATGTTGATATTTGCCGACCATTTGCTGAAATCCGTCCAAGTTATAAGCCTGCCGTTATAAGTTTCTCAAACTGCCGTCTTTTGCGGTATAATTTACGTCGGTATTAGTAGTCGCCTGTAAATCAAAAATTTTTTCTAAAACTCTTAACTGTCCGATTTTTATGCCTTCATTGTTAAAAGTGCTTTGTATGTTAAATATAATTTTTGAAGTCGTTATTTTTTGAGGCAGGGTTATTTTTACTTCGCCGTTTAAATTGTCAGTCAGCGTATAGGCTAAAACTTCATTTTCAGAGTTGTCAATATATTTTATTTGCATTGTCTGCACATTGCAGTTTTGCAAAATAATCGTGTCAATATTTCTTGCTAAAAGTTCCCCAAACTTATCTTTAAACCAACAAGAAAAATTTAACGACGTCTGTGCATACATAAATGCCAAATCGTCGTTATAACATTCGAAATCGCAGAGTTTTAAAAAATCAAGAGGCTGTTCGCTTGATGTCTCAAACAAGCATTTTGTATTTAAATAATTGTATGAATATATTTGTATGGGATTATCTATAGCTTTTGTCATAATGCCACTCCCGACTGCTTTGCACCAACATTATACGTTACTCCCGCAAACTCTAAAGCTTCAAGAGTTCCGCGTCTTATGGCTTGCGTCAAACTGCTTAAGCCGCCGATACTTGAAGTAATTTCTATATTCTGGTTTATGGTAATTGGCGCATTCCCGTTAGATTCAATTCCGGCGCCGTTTGCCAAATTCCACAGATTAGCCTGCTGATTTTTGTTTAAAATCATTTCGCCGCTGTTTACACGGGCAATCATATTGTCGCCGTTCCAAGAGTTTCCGCCTATAATGCCGCCTTGCTCAAATGCTCCCGCCATATTTGCAATAGCCATAAGCCCAGCCAATACTATTGCCGCCGTCACTACTTTTGTATATGGGTTTGGATCTTTTGCGCCGGCATCTGTTGCGCCTACAATTGCGTTAAGAACTGATTTCCCAAGCGCTATGGTTTTTTCCACCGCGAAAGCTGCAAGCTCTTTTGCAATTATATCGGTAAGTGCTTTGATAATGGAATCTTTGAGAGTTCTCCAAATATTCGTTACCGCCATTCCAAACTTTCCCCATGTGTCAATTTGACCGTCAACTAAATTTTGTATTGTTTGGGATATTGAGGAAACAAGCTCGTTATATATTCCCATAAAAACTTCTTTCCAATTTGTAGTTTGATTTATTATCTCTTCAAATGCAAGCGCCCATCCGCTGACAAATTCATAATTTCCAAGCTCGTTTAGCTCTTTTTGATTTTCATATTCCCGCTGCCGTAAAGCATAATACTCTGCACTTCCTTTTTCAGAGGCTGCAAGCCTCTCTTTAATTTGCTGCTGCTCTAACATCAAAGTATCTTGTTTCTGTTTATTGTTGAATTCATCAAATTGAGCTTTTTCATAAGAAATACGGGCATCAATATCTTTTTTTCTGTCTTCGTTTATTTGTTTTTCCACATCAAGTAAAGCCTGTTTGAGTTCAATTTCCTTAAGAGTATTTGTTTTAACATTCGCCAATTCCTGCTGAACCAATTGTAAAAAATTAATTTTTATGCCCGATACTATTGCAGCGATTGTATATTTTGACATATCTAAATTGTTTAATAAAAGCGTAATGGCAACTCCCAATGCCAATATGGCGGTTACTGTTAATCCTATGGGACCGGTAATAATAGTAAAAGCGGCGGCAACTGCACTAATTCCTAAGGCTAGTTTTGAAATAATGGGTAAAATCTGCTCTTCTATTACATTTTTTAACTCTGAAAAATTTGGAAGGCTTGCAGCTTTATTTAAGCTGTCTAAACTGCCTCTAGATTGATTTAACCCTGCACTAAATGCAGAAACTGCCGCGACTATACTAGAAAAAGCATTGCTGACTTTTTTAATATCTTCGCTTGTTTTTGCGATTTCTTGGAGTTTATTTCTGAATTTCTCTAATGCTTTAGCATCTGTTTCTATTTTAACAGACAAATTTTCTTCAGCCATTTTTGTCACCTTTTATTTTGTGGAAAATTTTACATATCTGTTGAATTTACTTTTTTATGGATATTAGCTCTTGAGGAAAAGACTCAATATTTAAAATTTTTGTATATTTTTCATAGGTTTTCCTTTCAAATTGCCGCTTCTCATGGCATTATCGGGCAACATTTAAAAATATATCCTTATATTTAGTATCATCGTATTCTATGAAATTTTTTTAATATTCAATAATTCCCGACGCGCTTACATATGCAAAATAAATGTTTGTTGCTTCATCTCGACTGAATACTCTTCCATCTTTATAAATTACGCATCTTATTGTACCTGGACTTTTGCTCAGTGCCGATATAGCTGCGTAAAAAAAATCGTAATCTCTTTTAAGCTTAATCCTAAAACTTTTAGAATAAGGCAATGATACATTGCTGTAATGTTCTGAATCACCGTCAGCATTATTCAGGCTGATATCGGCTCTGGCGGCCGTCCCCGTAACTTCATATTCTATAATATACTCCTTTTTTCTGTCGCAGGAAGAAAACAAAACGGTGATAAATACAAAAGCAAATACGGCTAATAAAAATTTCCTTGTTTTTATTCTGTTTTGCATAACAAAGGTCATCTCCTTTAACTTTATTTATTATCTTTTTTTCCGTGCTTTTTATGCAAAGCCTGCATTAATATAAGAAGTTCTTCGGGCTGAGGTTCTTTTTGTTCGGCTTGCGGATCTTTGCCGATAATATCTTCTATGGAAAGAGCGCGTTTCCCTTTGCCTCTGTTGACGTTTGCTATAGCTGCCGTAATAAGAGCGGCATTGGCTAATTCTCGGCGATCATTTTGATATTTTCTTCCGCATAAAACTTGAAACAGTTTAGGTGTTAAATTCCAAAACTGTTTTTCCGTCAAATTTAAATCATAAAGAGCAATGCCCCAGAAATCTGATATTTCAGGGGCATTTATGCCAAAGGGGAGGGGGAACCTTCTTTTTTATTTTCCGGCATGGCGTCTTTTATAAGTTCTGTTATCGCCGCGCCTATTGCGGATATATTTGACAAGTCAATAATATCGGCGGTTTCGTCTAAAGTGATATTTTCACATGCACTTTTTAAACACGCCCATAAAAGAACTAAAGTGTCAGTACCGCTGAACTCGCCGTTCATTTTAAAGAAATTTTTGCCCGTTTCTTTTTCAAAAAGCATTATTGTTTTAAAATTAAACTTTAACGTTCTCTCTTTATCCAAAGTAATGGTTTTTATTTTTACAAGTTCGCTCATAATTTATGCTCCTGTAGGAATTGTTGCTGGGGTAAATGTGGTCGTCCCAGTGATTTTTAATGTGGCAGTAAAAGGAATTATTTCGCCTTCAGCTAAATCTCCCACTCTTTTGCAGCTTGAACAAGTCGCCTTTCCTGTAAGCTTTGCAGCAGAACTTTCGCTGCCGACAGTAACTATTTCAATGACCCATTCAAAAACATTACCACTTTGAAAAAAACTGTATATCGCATCTTGCCCTGAGTCAACGGACTTATAATTTCCTTCAAGAGAAATTTCTCCGGGATCGGTAGCGCCGGAAATAAACTCTTTATTTCTGCCTGAACTGTCTAATGTGCTTACGTCTATCTGGTCTGTTACTGCTTCCGGTACGGTTATTGTCTTTAAATCTCCGACATAACTGTAATTTGTATCGCCAACTATGCGTACACCAAAATTACTCCCGCGAGACATTCTTGCCGAACAGTCATCTTTAATCCTTCCTGTGATTAGTTTTTTGCAAATACTTCAAAATCTAAATTTATACGTTTAATTTCCGTCGTTTCTTCATATATTTCCGCATATCCGGTTTTTGTTATTATTCGTATGTCCGTTTCGGAAGCAGTCCATTTTGACATTTCCTGTTCTAAAACGACGGCAATATTATTTGCCTGCGCATAGTCTTCAAATACTACGCTGATTTGGATTTGTTTGCGTCCCTGTATGGAATCGCCTTCAAGAGTATATTCAGAAGAATCTGAAACTATGCGGAAAGCCAAATAAGGTTTTTGTGCTTCGCCAGGAGCAGCAAGAGGATAAATGCGGTTTGAGACTAAATCAGTTATTTCCATGTCCTGCAATAAATAATTATAAAGCTTAATTCCCAAAGACATTTTATGCCTCTTTTTTATTTAGACATATTGTGCAATCTCGAAGAAAAATAATTTATGCGGGTATTTTGAACTAGTGTTATTTACATTATATTACAAAAATATCCTGAATATTATAAGAATTTATGTGTTTTAATGTCAAATTTATCTTTGTAAATATCACAATATATTGAACATTTTGCCATTTAAGAAGCTGGACGAATAATAAAAAGGCATCTGATAGTTTAAAGCTTTGTGATGTTTTTATTGTGTTATACAAAAAAGCTAATTTTTAAGTCTTTCTTGCATTTTTTCACCATATATTGCTAACATTTTAGCAATAATTTTTGAAATTTTAATTTTTTGAATGCTATTATCAAAAGGACAAAATGTTCAACGTAGATTTTAAAAAATATGATTATTCTTTAATGTTTATCATTGCTATCGCTGTGGTTTTCGGCGCAATGATGGTATTTTCTTCGAGCGTTATCATGGCAGACGTAAGATGGTCAAGCCCTTATATGTTTTTTTTAAAACAGATGATTTGGGTAATAGTAGGTTTTATTTCCATGATGATAACAACTTTTTTTATCGACTATAAATTCTATCGTAAATATTCCAAAATTTTGTATATAATCGCTTTAACGGCGGTTATAGCGGTTTTAATATTTGGCGTGACAAGAAGCGGTGCAAGAAGATGGTTTAGCTTAGGTTTTGCTACGATTCAACCTTCTGAAATAGCTAAAATTGCAATGGTAATAATTATCGCGGAATTTATAGAAAGAAAGAAGGATTTAATAGGAGAATGGAAAGGATTAATAGCGCCTATAGTCTTTTTGCTTTTTATTATAATCCCGATAGCCTTAGAACCTGATTTGGGCGCTCCTGTATTAATTGCCGGAGTTTGTTTTGCAATGTTATTTTGTGCCGGAATAAAATTGCAGACCGTATTTGTAATGGCCGGTGCGGGCATCCTTTTAATGACGGCAGAAATTTTAAGAAAACCGTACAGACTTATAAGAATGCGCGATTATTTTGATTCCATAATTAATATTGACGCTTCGTCTTATCAGGTAAAACAATCGCTGTACGCTTTGGGTTCTGGCGGTTTTTTCGGTAAAGGACTTGGCAAAAGTGAAATGAAACTCATGTATCTTCCCGAAGCACATACGGATTTTATTTTTCCGATAGTAGGAGAAGAACTCGGATTTATCGGCGCTGCGGGTGTTATATCTTTTTATATATATATTTTTTTTAAAGGTATTGAAATAAGCAAAAACGCTCCGGATAAATTTACAGAATATCTTGCTCTGGGAATAACGTTTTTGATAGTGTTTCAGGCTTTGATAAATTTATCAGTTGCTACGGGCATATTTCCCGCGAAAGGGCTGTCTTTGCCTTTTATATCTTTCGGTGGAACTTCGCTGATAATAAATATGGCTGCCGCAGGAATACTTATAAATTTATCACAATATAAAAGGTATTGAAATGAAAAATAAAAATATTATTATAGCCGCAAGTGGCACGGGAGGACACATATATCCAGGTATAGCTTTGGCGCAGGAACTGAAAGAAAAAAAATATAATCCAGTTTTTTTTGTGAGCAATAACGAAACTTCTGGAGAGATAATAAAAAACAGCGGTTTTGACTATGTATCATTTAATCTTTTTGGCATGCCAAGAAAAATTTCTTTTTCTTTTGCTGTCTTTTTTATCAAATTGATTTTTGCTTTTTTAAAAGCTTTAAAGAATATGTTTAAACTGAATCCCATTGCGGTTATAGGTGTGGGAGGTTATATTTCAGCGCCTGCCGTCATTGCCGCAAAAATATACGGAAAGAAAACTTTTATACATGAGCAAAATACGATTCCGGGAATAGCAAATAAGTTTTTAAACAGATTTGCCGGCAAAACGTTTATAAGCTTCAGAGACAGTGAAAAATATTTTAAAAATAAAAAAAGTATTATTTTTACCGGTTACCCCGTGAGAAAAGAGATATTGGCAGTTGAAAGAGAGTCCTGCTGTAACGCTCTTAATTTAGACAAAAATATGTTTACTCTTATGATTTTTGGCGGAAGTCTCGGCGCCTTAAAACTTAACAAAATAGCTTTTAAAGCCATAAAAATAATTTCAGAAAAAATGGATATTCAGGTTATACATATAACCGGGAAAAAGGGCTTTGAAGAGATAAATCAGAAAATCAGAAAATCGGCAAATTACCGCGTTTTTGATTATATGCATAATATAGCCCAAGCTTATGCCGCTTCCGATGCGGTTATATGCAGAGCTGGAGCTGGAACAGTTTTTGAATTGACATTTCTTAAAAAGCCTGCAATTTTGGTTCCATATCCATACGCTGCGGACAATCATCAGTATTATAATGCAAAAGAAGCAGCAAGAAACGGCATGATGACGATTATTGAGGAAAAAGATTTAACCGCCGAAAATCTTGCCGGTACAGTTGAAAATATAAAAAGGAGGTTGAAGCCAAATATAAAAAATTCCGTATCTAAATTTCCTCAAGAAATAATGGCGGAAGAGATAATAAATGGCATAAGTTAATAAAAAATGGATACTATTTTAATTTCTAACGATGACGGCGTTAAAGCTCCCGGACTTCAACCGCTGATGAAAGAATTGTCTAAGATAGGAAAAATTTATGTAGTTGTTCCCAAGAATCAGATGTCAGGTTCGGGGCATTCCATAACGCTTGCAAAATTTAAAAAAGCCGAAAAAATAAAAAAAAATTTTTACACTGTTAAAGGTGGAACTCCAGCGGATTGCATAAAATACGCACTCTACTCTTTTTTAAAAAATAAAGTAGACCTCGTAGTTTCGGGAATAAATACATGTCCCAATCTTGGACAGGACGTTATATATTCTGGAACGGTCGGCGCGGCAAGAGAAGGCGCTTTAAAAGGGATACCTTCGATGGCTGTTTCTGCGGTGGAAATGTACGCTCAGGATTATGAAAGTTCAGCTGCCGCTGTAAGAGAAATAGCAGAGAAAATTTTAAAAAGAAAAGAATATTTTAAAAATATCTGCCTCAATATTAACATACCTAGAAATTATAAAGGTGTTAAAATCGTGCCGTTAGGTCTGAGAGCTTATGATGAAAACGTAGAAACTCACGTTGACAAGGAAGGAAACTTCACTTATAAACTTTCAGGCAGATACGTTTCTGGAGGAAAAAACAGAGGAACGGATATAGATATGGTAGAACAAGGTTACATATCGGTAACTCCGCTTATGCTTGACCAGACGGATTATAATCTTGTCAAAAAAGTAAAACTTTGAAATTTCAATGGAAAACAAATTTAAACTTGTTTCAAAATTCAAGCCGTCCGGCGATCAGCCGCAGGCAATTAATGAACTATGCCGCGGCTATAATGCCGGCGTTGACATGCAGGTTCTGCTTGGGGTTACAGGTTCTGGCAAGACTTTTGTCATGGCCAATGTCATAGAAAAACTGCAAATTCCTACTTTGATAATTTCACCTAACAAGATACTTGCCGCGCAGACATACGCCGAGTTCAAGTCTTTTTTTCCGAATAATGTGGTCGAATATTTTATATCATATTACGATTATTATCAGCCGGAAGCTTATATTCCTTCAAGCGATACTTATATAGAAAAAGATTCTTCAATAAATGATCATATTGACAGACTTCGTCTTAAAGCTACTACCTCTCTTCTTGAAAGACAAGACGTTATCGTCGTAGCTTCAGTTTCATGTATATACAATCTCGGTTCGCCTTCGGATTACCGCAATATGTGCGTTGAGATTGCCGCTGGAGTCGAAATATCAATACATCGGATATTAAACGAACTTGTATCCATTCATTACGAAAGAAACGAAGTCGAATTTATACGCGGCAGGTTCAGAGTTAAAGGTGACACAGTTGAAATTTTTCCAGCCTATCTTGAAACTGCGGTAAGAATAGAATTTTATGGCGATTTTGTTGAAAACATAAAAGAGTTTAATCCTTTGACCGGCGAAATTTTACATAAAAAAGACAGAGCTTATATTTATCCTGCAAAACATTTTGTGACCACAGGACCAAAACTTGTAACCGCTTTGAAGACAATAAAATCAGAACTTGATGAAAGGCTTGCAGTGCTTAACTCTCAAAAAAAACTACTTGAAGCGCAAAGGCTTGAACAAAGAACAAAATACGATATGGAAATGCTTGCCGAAACAGGATTTTGTCATGGCGTTGAAAATTATTCAAGACATCTTGCCGGAAATCCTTCGGGTACAAGACCAACTACTCTAATCGATTATTTTTATGAAGCGAATGATGATTTTTTAATAATAGCCGATGAATCACATATATCGCTTCCACAGATTCGCGGCATGTATGAAGGCGACAGGAGCAGAAAACAGACTCTTGTGGATTTCGGGTTCAGGCTCCCTTCTGCTTTAGATAACAGACCTTTAAAATTTTATGAATTTGAGAAACTTATAAAAAAATCCATGATGGTTTCAGCGACACCAGGAACTTATGAGCTGGAAAAAAGCAAAAAGCATATAGTAGATCTTATAATACGTCCAACAGGACTTATTGACCCGGAAGTTATAGTCCGCCCTATCGAAGGACAGATTCGCGATATGATGAATGAAATTCAAAAACGCGTTGAAAAAAAGCAAAGAACGCTTATTACGACGCTTACCAAGAAAATGTCTGAAGATTTGGCTGCTTATTTAAAAGAAAAAGGATTTAAAGTGGAGTATCTTCATTCTGAAATAGAAACTTTGGACAGAATCGAAATATTGAAAAATTTAAGGCTTGGAAAATTTGACGTGCTTGTCGGAATCAATCTCCTAAGGGAAGGACTTGACCTGCCTGAAGTTTCTCTTGTGGTAGTACTTGATGCGGATAAAGAAGGTTTTCTTCGTTCTGAGCCGACGCTCATACAAATATGTGGAAGGTCAGCAAGAAATGTTGACGGTACAGTAATATTTTACGCCGATAATATGACTGGCTCAATGCAAAGAGCACTGAAAGAAATGAGCAGGCGCAGAAAAAAGCAGATAGAATATAACAAAAATAATAAAATAACGCCAAAATCGATTATTAAAGCTGTCCATGAACTTGACGAGTTCAAAAATATTTCAAGGGCGGAAGGTGTAACAAGCCTAATAGCTGAAACTCAGGCTGAATACATATCTTCTGGAAATATTGACGGGGTAATAAAAGATATTGAAGAAAGGATGAAAGAAGTCGCCGACAGTCTTGATTTTGAAACTGCCGCATTACTGCGTGACAAAATGCTTGAACTCAAATCCATGCGTGCAGATAAAGGCAGAGGCAGGGTAAGAAGGCAGAAATGTGGAAGATGAACAGCGACGAATAATAGAAGCAAACGGCACAAATGTAATTTCCTCTTTTATCTTTGTCCTAACATGAATTTTTTTATCCTCTGGGGTGGTATTTTTTGTGTTGCTGTTTGAGTTTATTGTTATCGATATGGGTATATATCTGTGTTGTCGAAATCGAACTGTGCCCCAGCATCTCCTGAACGAAACGTATATCGGCACCACCTGTGAGAAGATGGCTGGCAAAAGAATGTCTTAAAGTGTGTGGAGTTATATTTTTGGCAATCCCTGCATTTTTAGCTATATTTTTCAGCTGGCGCCAAAATTCTACCCGCGAGAGTTTTTTGCCGAGCCGCGATATGAAAATATGCTCGTCTTTGTCCACAACAGGTTTTCTTTTCCGCAGATAAATATCTAAAAAATACCGCGCTTTAGCCCCAAATGGAATAAGCCTTTCTTTCGATCCTTTCCCAAAAACTTTAAGAAAAGCCTCATCAATGTTAATGTTTGAAAATTTTAAGTTTATAAGTTCTGATACTCTTAATCCGGTGGCATACAGAACTTCAATCATGGCTCTGTTTCTTATGTTCATTTCATCAGAACCGTTAACCGAACTTAAAAGAAGTTCAACTTCTTCAAAAGAAAGCATTCCTGGAAGGTCTTCGGAAATTTTCGGGGCCGTAAGATATGATGTAGGATTATTTTTTAGTAAATTTTCAATATTTAAAAATTTATAAAACTGTCTTAAAGATTCAATCATTCTGTAAATCGAACGCGGCTTTAAGCCTTCATTTTTTATTTCCCATAAAAAATCTGTTATGTCATTATGCTGCAAATTTTCGGGTTCGAGAGCTTTTTTTTTACAGAACTCAAAAAATTTATTTAAGTCCGATCTATATGCCGAAATGGTATTTTTTGATAACCCTTTTTCAACGGTTATATAGCTTATAAAATCGTTTAAAGTCTTATTAATATTTATCATAAGTTCCATTAAGATAAGGATTGTGTTGGAGTTCGTTCGCAAGTGTCGTACGGCTTCCGTGTCCCGGATAAATTACAATGGAAGGATTTAATTTTTTGATTTTCTCAAGAGAGCAGATGATTTCTCCAAAATCTCCACCTGGAAAGTCTGTCCTGCCGATTGTTCCAGCAAACAAAATATCTCCGGTTATTATAAAATCGTCAAATAAAAGGCAAATGCCTCCTTTAGTGTGTCCGGGAGTGTGAATGACCGTAAATTTCGTAAAAGAAAGGCTGACTTCCTGATTGTCTTCAAGCTGCATTTCCGGAGTTTTCACGGACTGCGGATTGCCAAACAGTGCCGAAACGTTGAGCTGCGGGTCGGCAAGAATGCTCGCTTCTTCTTTATGAGCGGCCAAAGGTATTTTGTATTTCAAGCGTATCAATTCGTCCGCAAGAATATGGTCGTAATGCCCGTGAGTGTTGATGAGCAACTGCGGTTTTAAAGCATTTTTTTCTATTTCAGCGACAACTTTATCTCCGTCTTCGCCGGGATCAACTATTAAGGCATGCAAAGAATCCACGTCATAAACTATGTAGCAGTTGGCTTCAATGCGTCCTGATATTATCTTTTTTACTTTTATCATTTTAAAATTATATTAAAAATCTGCAAAATTATATTCGTGACAACTCCTGCGGCCATATCGTCAGCAGTTATTCCAAACCCGCCTTTTATTTTCTGAAGATTTTTTATAAACAGCGGTTTTGAAACGTCAAATATCCTAAACAGCACAAAAGCCAAAAATAAAAACAAAATCGTCTTAGGTAAAAACACTACCGCAAGCCATATGCCTGCAACTTCGTCTATTACTATTCTCTGGTCATCTTTTTTGCCGTAAATTTTTTCCGCAAGAGATGAAAATAATACCGAAGCAAAAAACATAAATATTACTGCGGCAGCCTGAAAGATAAAGTTTTCCGGAATAAAAAATGCCCAAATCAAAATTCCGACAAGACTTCCGGCTGTTCCCGGAGCATATTTCACATATCCTGCCCCGCAAACCGATGAAAAAAATAATATCATTTTATGCATTGTCTTTTAAAAGCCATCTGTGTTTAAGTATGTAGTGCGCTCCGGAATAAATCGTCATTACAGTTGTGGCAAGCGTCACCCAGTAAGGCATTTTTCCGATAATAATGGCAAGAGTACGGTACGAACCATTGTCAAAAGTGGCTATAAGCTGCGGAGTGATTCCGTAATATTTCAGGAAATATTCATGAACTATAAGTATCAGTAAAACAAGTATTATTGCCACTATTTGCGAAGTCGTTTTAAACTTTCCGGCTTTATCGGCCGGTATTATTACGTTTTTTGAAGCGGCGATGGAACGCAGTCCCGTTATCAAAAATTCTCTTGAAATAATCGCTATTACCATCCATCCAGGGATACACAAAACATCAATATCCACAAAACATATAAAAGCGGCCGAAATCAAAAGTTTATCAGCAAGAGGGTCTAAAAAAATGCCAAGCGATGTAATTGTGTTATTTCTTCTTGCTATCTGTCCGTCAAGTATATCTGTAAGAGAAGCTATGGTGAAAACCAACAGTGAGAGGATGCTGAACCAAAAAGAGTGAAGTTCCATAAAGACGATAAATAACGGCACCAGACAAATTCTAGTTATTGTAAGTTTATTAGCTAAATTCATTTTTATCTTTTTTGCAGCATAACAGGGCTGCGAATCTCCGCTTTTATATTGTAACCATCATTATCTTTAATGACAATTTTATAAAATTTACCTACATCAAAAACTTTATCAGACATTATTAAAGTAGTTCCGTCAACTTCTGGAGACTGAAATATACATCTTCCGCCGATCAGATATTTTTTGCCTTTTATAACACAGTTTTCGGCAAAAAATTCCGTTTCAGAATTTTTTAAAAACTCCATTTTCGATTTAAAAACTTCGTACTGCACTTTTTCTATTTCAATCCTTCTCTTTTTAGTTGTTGCAGAACTTATATGATTTTTAAACTTTGAAGAAGGCGCATCTTTTTCATCAGAATATTCAAATACTCCCACATATTGAAAATATCCTTGTCTTATAAAATCAATAAGTTCGCGTATGTCGGCTTCTGTTTCACCGGGAAATCCTGCTATAATGGAAGTTCTTAACACCATATCCGGAAGTTTATTTTTAATTTTTTCAATTATTTTTCCGGTATTCAAAGGCCTTCTCATTGAATAAAGAATGTTTTTACTTATATGCTGTATCGGTATATCCATATAACTGCAAATATTTTTATACTCTTTGAAAACATCAAGCAAAGAATCCGTTATGGCAGAAGGATAAGCGTACATCAACCTTATCCATCTGAGACCTTTGATATTTGCAATTTTTGAAAGAAGCTTATCCAGTGCAAAAGCATTATATATGTCTGAACCGTAAGAAGTAGTGTCTTGGGCGGTCAAAATAAGTTCTCTGATGCCAGTACTGACCAAAGAACGCGTTTCGCTATAAAGCGATTCTATCGTGCGGCTTGTATATTTTCCTCTCAGATTTGGAATTATGCAGAAGCTGCAGCCGTGATTACAGCCTTCGGCTATTTTTAAATAAGCCGAAGGTAAAGAGGAAGAAAGAGATCTGTAATTCGAATCGTTAAAACCCCCTGCGGCAGCCTGATTGACGGGTTTTCCATTTAAAATTAAAATGGGAAGCCTATCCAAAGTTCCTGTTCCGACATATCCGTCTATTGAGGGAAATCTTTCCATTATTTCTTCCTTAAGAAGCTGAGGCAAACAGCCTGAAACATAAACTTTTACGTCTTTTTTATCCTTTAAACGAAGAACGTCGTTTATGTATTTTTCCGATTCTTCCCTTGCATCTTGAATAAAAGAACATGTATGTATTATGACTATATCGGCTTCCTGAACATTTCCGCTTATAAAAAAACCTTTATTTTGCAAATTTCCTAGAAGATATTCGGCTTCAACGGTATTTTTAGAGCAGCCAAGAGCTACTACGGCAATGGCTTTTCTCATTTCTTAAAGCCGCCTCTTTAAAACCAACATATTGACGTCGTTAACCGCGCCTTTTCCTGCGTTGATCTCATCTCCGTTAAAATAAATGGTGGCGCCTGGAGTATATCCTATATTTACGACAAAATCATTGTTTGCCTTCCATTCTTTTTTCGTACCTTTCACTATGGTTCCCTGAAATATTTCTCTTCCGTCTCCTTCGACTTTTATCCACACATTTTCTACTGCATTAATTACAAGTTCCTGTTTTTCCTGTATCTTTCTTTCTGAAAGTGCTGTTTTAGTATCGTTTTTCGCCTGAGCGCTTTGTTGTTCTTTAGGAAAAGGGTTCAATTCTTTGTTCTTATTTTCTTCTTCGGTTGATATGACCTTCTGAGGTATATATTCCAAATGTTCCTGTTTCATTTGTAGTTCCTGAATTTTCTGAAACTGTATTTTTTTCTGTTTAAAATCTAAAATTTTATCTGTATCCTCAGTCAAAACTGAAATATTTTTACTGAGATATAAAAAAGTAGCAAACAAAATGCCTGCTACCAATACCGTGGCAAAAAGCTTTTTTAAATCGCTGCCTCTTTCTTTAATTGATTTTTGAGATTTTCTGCCGTTTTTATTTTGCTGACAGTTTTCTTCTTCATTTTTATCGCATTTTCTTTTTTCATACTCTATAAGCAGCTCTATTCCGTTAAAACCTAAAAATTTTGAATACGACTTTACAAAACTTTTATAATAAATTTCAGCTGTAAATACCGTCTTATCGCCTTCTTCAATAGCTGAAATGTACTTTTCCTGAATCTTTGTCGCCGCGTGTACTTTTTCTAAGTCTAGACTAAGCTCTTTACGTTTTTCTTTTAAAATCTTTCCGAGTTCTTTCATCAATAATACCTAAATCCTAATTAAGTTCTATAACTTCCACTCCTTCAGAATGCTTAAATTTAAAAATATCTTTTTTAAATTTCTGATTTATTTTATATTCCGAAATATTTACTGTCACCGCAAGTCCTGCTGCTGTAACAACAGCTTTTGATGCAAGAAAGCTGGTTTTGTCTATGTGAAGCTGCATATTCCAATCACTCTTTTTTGCTGGAGTAATTTCAATAATATAATTTTTATCGTCTTCGCCCACATAACTTACGGAATTGTCTTTTTTAATCGTTTTCCAACTGCTTCCAAAATTTACCATTGAAGCGACGGTAAAATCTCCATTGATGACGTCTTTCCAATTGTCTATGACCGCCTGCGCATTTTCTGGGGTATAAATCGTAATCTTTTTTCCTTCAATGTATATTCTCTGTTCCTGAGGGGTTTTCTGGACTATAAAAATAGTGTCGGGTTTTTTATACTTTAAATTTCCAGTAATATTTTGTTTTTCTTTTGTAGAAGAATAAAAAATTTCCTGCGAATATGATATTTCGGCTGTATTGACTTTTTTATCTGCGGCCTCAATTTTGGAAAGAATATCGTTTAATTTGGCTTCGTTGTCCTGTGCAAAAATATTCATCGAAAAAACAAATAATGCCGCAAACGCAAAAATGTTTATTCTTTTAATCATTTTATACCTCCATGTCAATTTATTTTTACCTTTACCGGCTGTGCACATTAAAACTTTCCGCTTTGGCACAGCTAAGAGATCCTTTCTAGATATTCATTTATTCTATCATAATTTATATGCCATTTGTTAGTTCCTTCTGGCTTTGTAATAAATCCTTTCATTTCGAGAATGCTGAGTATATTGGTTGCCCGCGCAGAACTGCCGAAATTAGCTTTAAGCAAATCCTGTGAAATTCTTCTGCGTTCATTTATAAGAATAAGAGCTGGAATCAAATCTTTTAAGTTTCTTTCCCGTTCAGGATTTTCAGTTTCGGCAGAAACTTCTACTGCTATCGGCTCATAAATACGCGGAAAGTTTTGTTCTTTTATAAAGTTTATTATTTTTTCGGCTTCTTTTAAAGATACGAAAGCGCCCTGTAAACGTACAGGTCTAGCTTCTCCGGGAGGCAGAAATAACATATCTCCTTTGCCTATTAAATCTTCCGCACCTAAAGCATCTAAAATTACGCGCGAATCTATTTTTGAAGTTGTCTGAAATGACAACCGTGCGGGGAAATTTGCTTTAATAACGCCTGTAATAACGTTAACTGAAGGTCTTTGTGTGGCAAGAATCAAATGTATTCCTACGGCTCTTGCCATCTGTGCAAGCCTTTGTATAGAATCTTCGATTTCTTTCTGTGCCACGAGCATTAAATCTGCAAGTTCATCTATGATGACGACAATATAAAACTCTTTTTCTCTTCCTGTTTCGAACATTTTATTATTATAATCTTCTATATTTCTTACCATTTCTTTGGCAAATCTGTTATATCTTTCGTCCATGACATTGACAAGCTTTTTAAGCGACGAGGCTGCTTCCCGCGGATTTGTGATAATGTCCGCATCGGCAGATGATGTACATGGATTGTAAAGATGAGGTATATCATTATAGATTGGCATTTCGACGCGTTTTGGATCTATAATCATAAATTTTACTTCATCGGGACGGGCTTTATATAAAATCGAAAGAATTATTGTATGTATTCCTACGCTTTTACCCGAACCCGTAGCGCCTGCTATAAGCAAATGAGGCATTGAAGTCAGATTTGCGACATAGCCTTCTCCATCCGTAGTTTTTCCCAAAGCCAGCGACAACAGAGATTTTGAATTTTCAAAAGTGCGGCTTTCAAGGATTCCGCGCAATCCGACGATTACGCTTTCTGGATTTGGGACTTCTATGCCTACAGCTGCTTTTTCTGGAACAGGGACGACTCTTATAGAAGAAGTTCTCATTGCAAGAGATATGTTGTCAATAATATTCGTAACGGCCTGTATTTTAACTCCGGGAGCCAAAACCAAATCGTAACGCGTAACTACGGGACCTGGAATAATATCTTTAACTTCGGCTGTTATGTCAAAATCGGCAAGTGTAGTTCTTAAAAGTTCAGCTCTTTCAAGCAGTTGTTCTTTCTTTGTTTCGAAACTCGTTGTCTGATCATTTTTAAGTATATTGGTCGGAGGCAGTCGGTAATCAAAATCTTTGCCTATTGCTTTTTCAGTTTTTTGTTTTTCTTTTTCGGTCTTTTCTTTATTTAATTTTTCTTCTCTTTCTTTTTTGTTGACAATATTGGGTTTTAGAGGTTCAAATTTTGCAATCTCAGTTTCCGATTGAAAAATAGGCGGTTCCTGCTTTTTTTCCAAAACATTCGGTTTAGATTTTTCTTCCTTATCGGGTTTTTCCACAAAATCTCTGATAAAATGGTATACGGCCGAACTAAATGAAATTCTGAATAGTCTTGCGATGGAATATATGAAAATGATAGAAACAATGCAAAAGCCAAGCGTAATACCTAAAAGTTGCTCTAAAAAAGGATATAGTTTGTTTCCAAGCCAGCCGCCAGCAGTATTTACCTCAAATAAAATGCCGGAAAAAGAAAACAACACAGTTCCTGATACCATGCACGCGACAGACCATATAAAGTCCATTCTCTCTCGTAACTCCATAGATTTACTTATATGAACTACAAAAAACCAAAGAAAAATAAAAGGAAGAATATATGTTCCAGTACCGAACATCTGTGACATCACTTCCGAAAACGCTTTGCCTATTATACCGGAATTCTCAGGCACTATTATGGCATAGGCACATATAAATGCAGCCAAAACAAAAAACAGGGCTGCAACTTCCCTGTTTCTATCTGCATTATTTATTTTTTGTTTTTTATTTTTTTCTTTTTTCTTTCCGGCCACTTTTGCTATCCTCAGGGCTTTATAAACCAAAACCGAGCAGAGAACAGTATTTAACGGAAAATGCTCGGCGAGGCTTCATTACCGCATCCGTTATTTAAGAGAAATTCTGTAGCTGTAATCGCTCTGTATTATAGTTACCTTGTTTTCCCTTGAAAGCCAACCTAAAGCAAGATAAAGCATGGTATTCGACAAGCCTAAATTTGCCTTAATTTTTATCGGAGAAGATTCTCCGTTCTCATTTAAATATTTCCAAATTTCTCCCGCCGCGGACCCTATTCTGTCAATCATTTCTGTCATATTTAAACCTCTAGTTTAAACTTTTTCTACTTCAAACAAATCCTGCCCAGAATTTACGGGCTTGCCGTTTTCGACAAGAATTTTTATGATTTTCACTTTAAACGTGGCTTTTATTTCATTCATAACTTTCATGGCTTCGACAATACACAAAGTTTTTCCTGTTTCGACCGTATCTCCTTCTTTGACAAATACAGGGGAAGACGGCGATGGTGACTTATAAAAAACTCCCGTTATGGGAGATTTTATTGTTTCTCCCAAACCTGATGGTGGTTCATGTTTAGGCTGTCGGTTCTGCAAGGTGATTTCCACAGTTTCCGGAACTTTTGCCGAAGGAGAAAAAACATGTGGTTTTGTTTTGTCGGGATTCTTTCTTTTAATGCGAAGTTTGTAATCTTTGGAATTTACTTCCAATTCCTCAATTTTTTCATCTTTCATTATTTCATAAAGAGATTTTACTTTATCTTTAATGTCATTGGCCATGATTTACCCTTTTGTTGTTGTATTCAAAGGCTTTTTTGTCATATCCGTAACTACTACCTACCATACATATTCAATGAATTTTTTGCATAGCCCAACATAATATAATTAACTATTGCTTTGCGGCCTTCATGCTGAGATTTACTCTTCCCTGCTTGTCAATTTCTATAACTTTAACCGTTACTTCATCACCTTCTTTAACTACATCTTCAACTTTTTTTGTATGTTTTTCCGCAAGCTGTGAAATATGTATCAGCCCTTCTTTTCCTGGAAGGACTTCTGCAAAAGCGCCGAAAGCCATAATCTTAACTATTCTTCCTTTATATATTTTCCCGACCTCAACTTCAGCCGTCAATAATTCTACATAATCTTTCGCATGCTGAACGCCTTCGGCGTCGGTTCCTGAAATATATACTTTTCCGGTTTCTTCTATATCAATTTTAGCATTTGTCTCTTCCTGAATTTTTCTTATATTTTTTCCGCCGGGACCGATAAGTTCGCCGATTTTATTTTGCGGAATCATAATGCTTACCATCTGTGGAGCAAAATCCGATATTGATGGTTTAGGAACGGAAATTACCGCGTCCATTTTATCTAAAATAAACATTCTTCCGCGTTTTGCCTGTTCCAGCGACTGAGCAAGAATTTCTGTAGTAAGACCTGAAATTTTTATATCCATCTGCAAAGCCGTAATGCCTTTTCTTGTGCCTGCGACTTTAAAATCCATATCGCCCAGATGATCTTCCATTCCCATAATATCCGTAAGGATGACATAATTATCGCCTTCTTTCATAAGTCCCATAGCCACACCTGCACAGCTTGATTTAACAGGAACGCCGGCGTTAAACAAAGCAAGCGAACCTCCACAAACCGAAGCCATTGAAGAAGAACCGTTGGATTCCAGAATATCCGACACTATTCTTATGGTGTATCCAAAATCCTCTTCTTTCGGAAGAATAGGTCTTAAAGCTCTTTTTGCCAAAGCGCCGTGGCCTATTTCTCTTCTGCTTGTAGATCTTTCGCCTTTAGGCTCTCCTGTGGCAAATCCCGGAAAATTGTAATGCAGCATAAAACGCTCTTTATATTCTCCAGAAAGTTCATCCATTATTTGCATGTCTCCAGGTGTGCCAAGCGTAACTGTAGCTAATGCCTGAGTCTGCCCTCTTGTAAATAGTCCTGACCCGTGAACTCTGGGAAGAATATCGACTTCACATGTTATAGGTCTTACATCTTCAAGTCCGCGCCCATCGCTGCGAACTCTTTTATTTAAAACAAGCTCTCTTGCTTTCTTATAAAAGATATCTTCAAGAATCATGCTTATTGCAGCCGCTTCTTCGGGATATTTTTCAAGCATTCTTGCGGTAATATCTTTTTTAAACGCTGCCCAAAAAGCATCTCTTTCGTCTTTTTCTTTGATAATTACACACTCTTCGGCTTTTGATACAGCTTCGGACTCAATATCGGCTTTTAGAGGTTCATTAACTACAGGCTCGGACACAGTTGTTTTAACTTTTGTAGGCAAACTTTTCTGAAATTTACAAATTTCTTTTATGGTTTCTTTGGCAAGATTTAAAGCATCAAGCATTTCCGATTCGGAAAGCTCCAAAGCGCCTGCTTCAACCATTGTCAAGGCTTCTTCCGTACCGCTTACAACTAAATCCAATTCGCTTTCTTTTTGTTCGGATCTCAAAGGATTTACAATAAATTGTCCATTTACCCTGCCTATTCTGACAGATGCAATAGGCACCGCAAAAGGCAACTCCGAAGCCGTTAAAGCCACCGATGCGCCCAAAATAGCCGCAATATCGGCGTCATTTTCTCCGTCATGCGAAAGAACAATTGCAGAAATCTGTGTATCATTTCTCCAGTATTCAGGAAAAAGAGGCCTTATGCTTCTGTCTATAAGCCTGCTTACAAGTATCTCGCTGTCTCTGGGTCTTGCTTCTCTTTTAAAAAAGCCGCCGGGAATTTTCCCTGCGGCAAATGTTCTTTCTCTATAATCTACGGTCAAAGGCATAAAATCCGTTCCAGATTTAGGCTCTTTTGACCCGACTGCACTGACTAAAACAGTCGTATCTCCAGATTTGACAAGGCACGAACCGCTCGCCTGTTTTGCCATTTTACCGCATTCTATAATAATTTTTTTCCCGGCAACTTCAATTTCTTTTTTTAAATACTCCACTTTTACGCTCCATTGCCCGGCATATTTTGCACAAAAGATCCAAGAAAATGCCTTTTTTAAGCGTTTTATTGCATCCTTTGTAGCCTGCCGGGACTATTTTTATTTTGTTTTGTAAATAACTTACTTTCTAAGATCGAGTTGTTTTATTAAGGTAGTATAACTGCCTTTGTCATGCTTTTTGATATAGTCTAAAAGTCTCCTCCTCTGCCCAATCATTTTTAGGAATCCAACTCTTGAAGCAAAATCCTTTGGATATTTTTTAAAATGGTCAGAAAGATATTTGATTCTTGACGTAAGAAGTGCAACCTGAACTTCTGGAGAACCCGTATCTGTTGCATGAGTTTTAAACTGTTCAACAACCGCTTTTTTTTCAAATGCCATCTTTGCCGCTCCTTGCCTTTTATCACAAAAATTTATACCACAATATTTGTTGATTTTATCATATTTTATTTCAAATGTAAACCAACTAAAACATCACAACATATTGGAGATTTTAGTTTTTGAAAAGATGTTGGAATAATGAAGCGGCGTTTGATAATTTAAGCCTTTATGATGTTTTTTTGAATTATACCAACAAAAATCAATTGTTTTTTTATCCGGATTAATTTATAATATCATAAAAAAATAGAGGAAAGGAGAAAGTATGAAAACGTTTGTTCTTGATACCAACGTCCTTCTTCACGATCCGGATTCCATTTTTTCTTTTGCGGACAATAAAGTGGTCGTTCCAATGACAGTTATCGAAGAGCTTGACACTTTCAAAAAATTGAACGACGAAAGAGGCAGAAGCGCTAGGCTTATTACCAGAAGCCTTGATGAGCTGAGAATGATAGGAAAGCTTTCCGATGGAGTGAAACTTAAATCCGGTGGAATAATTAAAATTGAAATGAGCGGCAATAATGTCGCCGATTTGCCTAAAGATTTTTCGGGACAGAAGTCAGACAATCAGATTCTTTCAATAGCTTTGGTCCTTAAGCAAAAAGGCGAAAGAGTAATTTTTATAACAAAAGATATAAATCTCAGAATCAAGGCTGAAATATTGGATGTTCCCACTCAGGACTATGAAAAATCAAGAGTAAAAATAGAAGAGTTGTATTCCGGCTGGCGCGAAATAAAAGTTCCGGCTTCAAAAATCGACCAATTTTATAAAGAAGGGAAAGTTTTGATAAAACAGAACTTTTATCCCAATGAATGCGTGGCTTTAAAAGACGAAGCTGGTTCTTCAAAAAGCGCTTTGACAAAATTTTCCAAAAAAGATAATGCTCTTGCACCGATTTTTCATCAAAATGCTGCTCCGTGGGGATTGAAACCTTTAAATATAGAACAAAAGTTTGCCGTAGAACTTCTACTCTGCAATGATGTTAATCTTGTAACTCTCATAGGTTTGCCCGGTGCCGGAAAGACTATTCTTGCTTTAGCCTGCGGCCTTCAAAAAACCGTAGAAGAAAGATATTTCAGAAAACTTTATATAGCAAGACCGATTATACCTATGGGAAGGGACATAGGATTTTTGCCTGGAACAAAAGAAGAAAAACTCGATGCATGGATGGGTGCGATTAACGACAACCTTGAATTTTTGGTTGACAAAGGGCATCCTGATGGAAAAACCGAAGAAAAAATAGACTATTTGTTTGGTTCGGGACAGATTGAAGTCGATTCTCTTACTTATATAAGGGGCCGTTCTTTGCCGCAGCAGTACATTATTATAGATGATGCGCAAAATCTTACTCCGCATGAAATAAAAACTATAATTTCCAGAGCAGGAAACGGGACAAAAATAGTTTTAACTGGTGACCCCTATCAGATAGACAATCCTTATTTGGATGCTTCTTCAAACGGTTTGACATATCTTGTCGAAAGGTTTAAAGGGCAGGAAATTTTCGGGCATATAACATTTTCAAAAAGCGAAAGAAGTTCTCTTGCGGCTTTATCCTCAGACCTCCTATGAGCAAGGATGTTGAGTGAGTGCAATGAAAAAATTTCTAAACATAGAGCAGGAATATGAACTCATTGTCCGGGTTCATATAAAGGTGAATCTTCTATAATGGGAACCTTACTGTGTTGTTGAAAAACTTGACAAGGCTAAAGTGTCATTGGAGAAAATGTAAAAATTTATAATGATAGGATACATAAATAAAGGCGTTTTTCTCAATTATATAGATTGTCCGACTTTGGGCTGGATGTCGAAAAGAGGGTTGGTTCCGCGTCAGAACGGACTTAACGATAAACTTTTGATGCTTGAAGGAAGAAATATACACAAATTGTCGTGGAAACTTTTTCCAGATGCAGTAAATGCCAAAAAAAGTGACATACTTGATTCCAACCAACGCACAAAACAGCTTATAGAAGAAGGCGCGTGTACAATTCTAGAAGCTTCTTTTGTTGCCGGCGGTTTTTCCGTCAGGACAGATATAATAGTGAAAACTAAGAACAACAGATGGCATTTATATGAAGTAAAATCCGGTAGCAAGTATAAAGTCAAATATGTTGAAGATATGGCATTTAGCGCCATGGTTTTGTCGAAGTATGGACTTCAAATTGAAAAAGCCTCTCTTATGCATTTGTCGCATAATTACCGTTTGGGAATGAGCGAAGAAAAACTTTTCAGCTCTTTGGACTGTTCCGAAAAAGTTTGCACAAAAGCCTCCGAATATTCTGGCATTTCACAAAAAGCTTTGGATGACATAAAATCTGATAAAATGCCCGACCCTTTTCTTAAAAGGCAATGCAAAAATTGTCCAGTTTTTGATGTCTGCATGGGAAAAGGCATGAAAAATCATATTTTTGATTTGCCGCGGCTTTCTGGAATCGCCATTGAAGGGCTTATAGCGCTCGGCGCGGACACTATAGATAAAGTTCCGGTCGATTTTGAGCTTACTGAACATCAAAAAATAGTGAAAAACTGCGTTCTTACCTCAACATATTATGTCAGTAAAAATCTTAAAGCAGAACTGGAAAAAATAAAATATCCGGTTTTTTATCTGGACTTTGAATCCGTAACCACGATAATGCCTCTTTATCCGGACATTGCTCCGCATACACAGCTTTTAACGCAGTTTTCGATACACAAAAGCGAAAATGTTGAGGAAGCGTTAAAGCATTTTGAATATATAGCCGATCATACAAAAGACTGCCGTCGCGAAATAGCCGAAAAACTTGTCAAATGCTTTGGCAGGGAAGGAAGCATAATAACTTATTCGAATTTTGAAAAAGTCGCAATAAGAAGGCTTGCCCCGATGTTTCCTGATTTGACCGAAGCTTTAAAAAATATAATTGACAGGCTTGTCGATATTGAAGCCATAGTGCGCAATAATTATTATGACGTAAACTTTCATGGACGCTCTTCGATTAAAATAGTTCTCCCTGTAATGGTACCCGAAATGAATTATAAAGATCTTGAAATAGGCGAAGGCGCAGCTGCTGCTGCGGCATTTTCATTTATGGCTATGGGGCTATACGATGAAACAAAAATTAACGAAACGAAAAAAAATCTTCTGCAATACTGCGCTCAAGACACGCTTGCCATGGTCAAAATTCATAAATTCTTAATTGACGCTGCCGCTGAAAAATATAGAAATTAGCTCACCGTTTAGACTGCATATCATTAATATGAATATGATATGAGTAAAATAGCAGGCTAATCAAAAGAAAAATCCATATATTTTTTAAGAACTTACATTTTTTGGCATAATTAAGCATCTTAACCGCATGGGGGGCAATAATCTCCTTCAAAGACACAGGAATGGTCTCAATAATGAAACAGGAGAACTTTATATTTTAGTCATTGCATGTAAATATATCTGCTGCAAAAAGCGGGAAAAGTGAAAACAATAGCAAAAAAAGAAAAAGCTTTAAATTATGAATATGACAAAATATGCTTTATTTTATATAATCTTCTATAAAAATGGGGGAGATTTAAATGTCAATTTTGATTACCGGAGCGGCAGGGTTTATCGCGGGCAAAGTATGCGAAATGCTTCTAAAGTCGGGGAAAGACATCGTTGCAATAGACAATATGAACAATTATTATGATGTGAAAATAAAAAATTACAGGCTTAGAAATCTGAAAAAACTGAAAGGTTTTATATTTTATAAATCAGATATTGAAAATAGAAAAAGTATTGAAAATATAGTAAAAAGACATAAAATTACCGCTATTATAAATCTTGCCGCAAGAGCAGGAGTGCGTTATAGCATGGAAAATCCGTTTATATATGTTTCCACAAATACTATGGGTACGCTTAATCTTCTTGACATTGCAAAAGATTACAAAATCAATAAATTTGTTTTGGCATCAACTTCTTCTTTGTACGCGGGGCAAAAAATGCCTTTCAGCGAAAATCTTGCCGTAAACACTCCTATTTCTCCGTACGCCTCTTCGAAAAAAGGCGCGGAAGCAATTTGTTATTCTTATCATTATTTATACGGTTTGGATATAACGGTTGTCAGATATTTTACCGTTTATGGACCAGCTGGAAGACCCGATATGAGCATAATACGTTTTATCAAATGGATTGATGAAGGAAAACCGATTGAACTTTTCGGGGACGGTTCACAAAGCAGAGATTTCACTTATGTCGATGATATAGCAAGAGGAACAATTAAAGCTTTAAAAAAAACCGGCTATAAAATTATAAATCTTGGAAGCAATAGACCGTATAAACTCAGCCATATGATTAACCTTATAGAAAAATATCTCGGAAAAAAAGCAGCATACGATTATAAACCATTCCATAAAGCTGATATAACCGCGACATGGGCTAACATAAACGAAGCAAAGAAAACATTTGGCTGGACGCCAAAAATTTCTTTAGAGCAGGGCATAAAAAAGACAGTAGATTGGTATATTGAAAATAAATCATGGTTTAAAAATGTTAAATTGTAAAAAATTCATTAAAGGAAAAATAATGTATAAAGAGTTACTGCGGAAAATTAATGACAAAAAAGCGAAAATAGGAATTATCGGTCAGGGATACGTCGGGCTCCCTTTGTCTGTTGAGCTTTGCAAACGCGGATTTAAAGTGACGGGATTTGAAGTTGATAAATCTAAAGTTTCCGATATAAATAGAGGAAAATCTTATATAGGCGATGTTTCATCGGATGATATGAAAGAGCTTGTCAAATCCGGCAGCTTTGACGCTACGTTAGATTTTAAAAGCCTTTCAAAAGAGGACGTAATAATAATATGCGTTCCGACACCTTTAAGAAAGTCAAAAGATCCGGACGTGTCTTATATTTTGTCTGCGGCGCAAAATGTTAAAAATAGTTTAAAAAAAGGTCAGCTTGTAATTCTTGAATCCACGACTTACCCGGGAACTACCAAAGATCTCATGTTGCCGATTTTGAAAGAAACGGGGCTTGAAGCGGGAAAAGATTTCTTTTTGGCTTTCAGTCCAGAAAGGATCGATCCTTCGAATAAAAAATTCGGAATACAAAATACTCCTAAAGTCGCAGGGGGAGTTAGTGTTCATTGTACGGAGCTGGCGGCGGCCGTTTACGGTTCGTTTACAAAAGTGCAGAAAGTTTCTTCGACTGAAGCCGCCGAAATGGTAAAACTTTTGGAAAACACTTTCAGAGCGGTAAATATTGCGCTTGTCAATGAAGTGGCTTTGATGTGTAATAAACTTGAGCTAAACGTTTGGGAAATAATAGATGCGGCTGCGACAAAACCTTTTGGCTTTATGCCTTTTTATCCCGGACCAGGAATAGGCGGGCATTGCATTCCTTTAGATCCTCACTACTTATCGTGGAAACTTAAAACTTTAAATTTTTATTCAAGATTTATAGAACTTGCCGGCGAAATGAATTCAAAAATGCCGGAATACGTCGTTTCAAAAGTCACAGACGCTTTAAACTACAAATCGAAAGCTTTAAAAGGTTCGAAAATTATCATTTTAGGCGCAGCGTACAAGAAAAATGTGGCTGATGTAAGAGAATCGCCCGCTCTTGACGTGATAAATCTTTTAATTTTGAAAGGTGCTAAAGTCTCTTATTACGATCCCTATATACCTTCAATAAAAAATTGCAACTGCGGGCAGAGCTTATTTTCGGAAAAAAATCTTGACGGACTGAAAAAATATGATGCTGTAGTTATCATAGCAGACCATACCTGTGTCGATTATAAAAAAGTCTTAAAAGATTCTAAAATAATAATAGACACGAGAAACGTGTTCAAAGATAACAAATCGGGCAAAATCGTAGGAATATAAAATGAAAAAAAAAGAAAATTTTTTGAAAATTTTTATAAATAATCTGCGTTATTTGTTCAGATATAATATTAAACAGATGGAAAAAAATTCTGTCAAAAAATATGAACTTCCATTTTTGTTTGATAATCTAAAATACGAGTTGGAGTATGATAATGTAAAGCCTGTCAGACCTGAGATATTCGATTATAATGAGACGATAGATATTCTTATAAAATCGGATAAAAGTTTGATTCGTTACGGCGATGGAGAGTTTATGGTAATGATGGGGAAATCCATACCTTTTCAGGAATATAACGAAGATTTGGCAGATAAGTTGAAAAATATTCTCAAAACCAAATCCGAAAAAATTCTTATAGGAATTCCATACGTTACATTTTATTCGTTTGATTTAATGACGGAATATGCAAGAGAATATATGTGGCAATGGAGTATTGAAAACAGAAAAAAGATTATTGAACTCATTGATATTGAAACGAAATACTGTGATACTCTGTGCAGCCAGGTATACGCCAATTATAATATCGATTTTAAGGAATACTTCAAAAAAGTGCAAATGATTTGGGAAGGAAAAGATATAGTGATAATATGCGGCGATAGAGTTTTTAAAAATATAAAAAATAATATTTTCGATAATGCTGCGTCTATAAAGTATTTATATACTTTGTCCAAAAATGCTTTTTATAAATATGATGAGATATTGAAAGAAGCGCTGAAAGAAGATAAAGAAAGACTTATTATAGTTATTTCTGGTCCTACTGCTAACATTTTGGTAAATGATCTGGCGAAAAACGGATACAGAGCCTTGGATTTTGGACATATAGCCAAAGATTATGATTATTACATTGCAAATGTAATTCATACCAAAGAATCAAATCGTCAATTTTTCAGCCCGGATTAGTTTTGTTTTGAAATTTTCATATAAAAATTAAGTATTGAAAGGAGGAAGTTATGGCAAAAGATGAAAAACTTAAAGCTTTGGATTTGGCTCTTTCACAGATAGAAAAAGATTTTGGAAAAGAAGCTATTATGAGGCTCGGTGAGAAACACGCCAAAACGAAAGTTGACGTGATACCTACGGGTGCGCTGCCTTTGGACATAGCGATAGGTGTCGGCGGAATTCCCAGAGGAAGAATAATCGAAATTTATGGACCTGAATCTTCGGGTAAAACTACTTTGGCATTATGTATGGTTGCACAAACACAAAAATCTGGCGGAATAGCCGCATATATAGACGCTGAACCTGCGATGGATCCGGAATATGCTGCGAAACTTGGCGTTGACATAGAAAATCTTTTGATTTCACAGCCTGATTCCGGCGAACAGGCATTGGAAATTGCCGACAAACTCGTCCGCTCTGGGGCTGTTGACATTATTGTTGTTGATTCAGTGGCGGCATTGGTTCCGAGAGCCGAAATCGAAGGGGAAATGGGAGATTCTTTCGTAGGTTTGCAGGCAAGGCTTATGAGCCAGGCTCTTAGAAAGCTTACGGCAAATATATCGAAATCAAAAACGTCAATAATTTTTATAAATCAGCTAAGGCAGAAAATAGGCGTTATGTGGGGAAGTCCTGAAACCACCCCAGGAGGGCTTGCTCTTAAATTTTATTCTTCAGTAAGGCTTGATATCAGAAGGATTGAATCCGTTAAGAAAGGTGATGAAATTTTGGGCAATAGAGTAAGAGTAAAAGTAGTAAAAAATAAAGTTGCGGCTCCGTTTAAACAGGCCGAATTTGAAATAATGTTTGGCGTCGGGATAGACAGAATGGGTTACCTTGTGGATATGGGCGTCGCCGATGGGATAATAGATAAAGCAGGAGCTTTTTTCAGTTATAACGGCGATAGGCTAGGACAGGGAAGAGATAATGTAAAGATATATTTGAGAGAACATCAGGAAATAGCTGTGGAGATAGAATCTAAAATCCGCGCTAAAGCTTTTGGCGTCGGAGAATCTTCTGAAAAGGATAATAAACAAGAAGAAACAAAAACCGAAGTTTCGGCTGCCAAAGAAAAAAATATGAAAATGCAAAAGAAGAGTTAAAGAGTGGACTGCGGAGCTATTGTATTTCGTCTTTGCCGAAACAGGATAATAAGTTTTCGCAAAGCTAAAATACATTAAACTCATTCTTTGTTCTATCTTTAAAAAATAGGGGTTGAAAAATGAAAAAGTATCTTTTTTGTTTATTAAGCATGTTTATTTTTACGGCTTTTCTGAATGCCGAAGTGCCAAATGAAATAAGGTATAACGGAAGGCTTAAAAGTTACAAAACTCCTGTAAATGATACAGCGAAATGAATTTTAAGATGTATGAAAGTGAAGCAGGAGGGACGGCTCTGTGGGAAAGCGGTAATAAAAATATTAGTGTGACAAGCGGGATATTTACTTATACAATGAGTCCGAATATAGACTGGCGTAAAAAAGATATATGGCTTCAACTGGTTGTAAACGGCATAGAGCTTGCTCCCAGAGAAAAAATAATGGCACAAGCGTATGCTTTACATTCAAAATCAGCTGAAAATTTGACAGCATCTTCGGAAATAAAAGTTAATATTTCTACCATTACTTCTTCAATAGGTCTTAATAACAGCGGTGATCGGATTATCTTATAAAGAATACAGGAGAGAAATAGAATGAAAATTTTAATTACAGGCGGTGCGGGCTTTATAGGTTCAAATATTGCGGATGCCGCTGTTGAGAACTCTCATAAGATTGTAATTTTGGATAATCTGTCTTCAGGCAAAAAAGAAAATATAAATAAAAAAGCGAAATTTTATAAAGCGGATATAGTTAATGCCAAAAAGGTGTCTGAAATCTTTAAAAGGGAAAAACCTGATATAATTATACACTGTGCGGCTCAGATTGATGTAAGAAAATCTGTGTCTGACCCTAAGCATGATGCAAAGATTAATATTCTCGGTTCTTTGAACATACTAAAAGCCTGCGTCGAAAATAGAGTAAAAAAAGTCATATTCGCATCTTCGGGTGGAACGATTTACGGAGAATGCGGTTTGAAAGCTCCCGATGAAAATGCTTTTCCTAATCCTTTGTCTCCTTATGGGATTGCAAAATATTCCGTAGAAAATTACATAAAATTTTACTCGGAAATTCATGGGATTAAATATACGATTTTAAGATACGGAAATGTTTACGGTCCGAGGCAGGATCCAAAAGGTGAAGCTGGAGTCATAGCGATTTTTGCGCTTAAAATGCTTAATAATGAGGCAGTCACGGTATTTGGCGATGGCAGACAGCTGAGGGATTATGTGTTTGTTTCAGATGTCGTAAACGCTAATTTAAAAGCTATTACAAAAGCCGACAATCAGATAATAAATATAGGCACGGGAAAAGCGGCTGCATTAAATGATATAGTTATGTTAATGTCTAAATTATCGAAGACAGATAAAAGACCGGTGTATAAACCCAAAAGAGAAGGAGAATTGTTTAAGAGTTTTCTGAATATAAAAAAAGCGGCGAAAGTTTTGATGTGGAAACCGAAAATAAATATTAATCAAGGAATAAAAGATACTATTGATTATTTTTCAAAATAAAATTTACATGAGTTTTTAAATAAAATTAAGAGTTTCAATGGGGGCTTATGAAAGCTTTTGTTTTGGCGGCGGGTGCGGGAACGAGATTAAGACCTTTAACACATGATATTCCAAAACCTATGATTCCGATACTCGGCAAACCTGCTTTATATCATACTTTAAACAATCTCGGAAAATATGGTTTTGACAATGTTTGCATAAACCTTTTTCACTGTCCGGACTGTATAACCGATTATTTCAAAAATAATTATATGGATATAAAGCTCAGTTATTCTTTAGAAAAAAAACTACTCGGCACAGCTGGAGCCATAAAGAAGCAGGAAAAATTTTTAGACGAAACTTTTACCGTTATGTCGGGTGACGGACTGACAGACATCAACCTTGAAAAAGTTTTGGCTTTTCATAAAAAGAAAAAAGCTTTGGCCACGATAGTTTTAAAAAAGACTGATATAAGACTTGAATATGGCATTGTCGTTACAGATAAAACCTCTAGAGTAAAAAAGTTTGTGGAAAAGCCGAAATGGAGCGATATTTTTGCTGACATGGTAAACACCGGGATATATATTTTTGAGCCGGAAATATTAAAATATGTCCCTGAAAATAAATTTTTTGATTTCAGCGTGGATTTGTTCCCCCTATTATTAAAAAATAAGAAAAAAGTTTTTGCTTATCCGATGGAAGAATATTGGACGGATATCGGTAACATTCTAGAATACAAGAAAGGCGTTTTTGACGCTTTGGACGGGAAAGTGAAAATTAATGTCTCCGGATGTAAGAAACAAGGAAGCTATATAAGCAAATATGCAAGGATTGATGAAAGTGCAAAAATAAAATGGCCTTGTTTTATAGATGACAATGCATATATAGGCAGAAATGTTATTATTAATCCTTATTCGGTTATATCCCAGAATGTGAGAATCGAAGATAATGCTGCCATAAAAAGTTCAGTTATATGGGAAGGTTCTCGTATAGGTAATGGTGCAAAGTTAAGCAATACTATAGTAGGATATAAAGGCAGAATTCCAGATGGCATTATGCTGTTTGATTCAATAATAATGAGTTAAAAAATACAGGAGAAAGAAAATGGCTAAACAAAATGGATATGTTTTTACTTCAGAGTCAGTAACTGAAGGACATCCTGATAAAGTCTGCGATATTGTTTCAGACAGTATTTTGGATGCGATACTTACACAAGATCCGAAGGCAAGGGTTGCCTGCGAGACTTTTGCGTCGCCGGGACTTCTTATTATTGGCGGAGAAGTTACCACGAAAACTTATGTCAATATTAAAGAAATTGCAAAAAAAACGCTTAAAAAAATAGGCTATGACAGTCCGGAATTTGGTTTCAGTTATGAGGATTGCGCGATAATAAACTTGATAAACGAGCAATCTCCAGATATTGCACAGGGCGTCGATACTGGAGGTGCAGGCGATCAAGGTCTTATGATAGGATTTGCTTGTAAAGAGACAAAAGAACTCATGCCTTTGCCCATAGTTTTAGCTCATAAACTTGCGATGAACCTTGCGCAGGTAAGAAAAAAAAATATTCTGCCTTATCTTGCCCCCGATGGGAAAACGCAAGTCACGGTTGAATATGAAGATTGGAAGCCGAAAAGAGTTGCAGCCGTAGTTTTATCCACGCAGCATACAAAAGCAATTCTTGATAAGAGCGGTAATAAAATTACGGAGAAATCAAAAAAAGAAATTTTTGACAAAATAATAAAACCTGTGCTGGGCAAATTGATAGATAAAGATACAAAAATCCATATAAATCCTACAGGAAAATTTGTTAAGGGGGGTCCTGCCGCCGATACGGGGCTTACCGGCAGAAAAATTATAGTCGATACCTATGGGGGAATGGCTCCTCACGGGGGAGGCGCATTTTCTGGCAAAGATTCCACCAAAGTTGACAGAAGCGCCGGCTATATGGCAAGACATATTGCAAAAAATATCGTTGCTGCAGGTTTTGCGGATAAATGTACAGTTCAGCTTGCTTATGCTATAGGTGTTTCCGAGCCTGTTTCAGTTATGGTTGACACTCACCACAGTGGTAAAATTGCAGGAGAAGTTCTCGAACCGGCTGTCAGAAAAGTTTTCCCGCTTACCCCTAAAGGCATTATAGATTATCTTGATCTTAGAAAGCCAATTTTTGCAAAAACAGCAGCATACGGACATTTTGGCAGAGAAGACAAAGACTTTAAGTGGGAAGCGGCAAATAAGGTTGAAGAACTTATAAAGACAGTTAACAAGTAGAAAACTTAGATAGCTTTGAAGTCTGGAAGTTTACTAAAGACAAAGACTTTGTTAAACTTCTAATCTCTCTAAGTCTCCAAACTTCCAACAAAGGAGATGTTATGAAATACGATATTAAAGATATTAAATTTGCACAAAAAGGAAATAAAAGAATTTTATGGGCAGAAAAAGAAATGCCCGTATTAAGGCAAATAAAAGAAAGATTTTCAAAACAGAAACCTTTAAATAGAAAAAAAATAGCATGCTGCCTTCACGTTACTGCTGAAACCGCCAATTTAGCGATAACTTTGAAAGCAGGTGGAGCAAATGTTTACTTATGTGCGTCTAATCCTTTGTCGACTCAGGACGATGTTGCGGCTTCGCTTGTAAAACATCATAAGATACCCGTTTTTGCGATAAAAGGCGAAGATAATAAAACTTATTATAGTCATATAAACACACTTTTGTCCGCTTCTCCGGAAATAACCATGGATGACGGAGCAGACCTTGTCACGACGATAATTTTAAAAAGAAAAGATTTATTGGAAGATATTATTGGCGGCACAGAAGAAACTACGACAGGAGTTGTGCGGTTGAGAGCGATGGAAAACGACAAAGTTTTAGCTTATCCCGTTATAGCCGTAAATGACGCTTTGACAAAACATTTTTTTGATAACAGGTATGGAACGGGGCAGTCTACGATTGACGGGATAGTCAGAGCTACAAATATTTTGCTTGCAGGAAGAGTTATCGTAGTTGTCGGTTACGGTTGGTGCGGAAGGGGATTTGCGATGAGGTCGAAAGGGTTGGGTGCACATGTTATAGTTACTGAAGTCGATCATCTCAAAGCTATAGAAGCCGCTATGGATGGATATGAAGTTATGAGAATGAAAGATGCCGCTAAAAAAGGAGATATTTTTGTCACGCTTACCGGCAATTTAAACGTTATAGATAAAGAACACTTTTCTTTAATGAAAAATGGAGCTGTTGTCTGCAATTCAGGGCATTTTAATGACGAAATAAATTTAAAGGCTTTAAAACAGATATCGAAATCCGTTACCAATGTCAGAAATTTTACCGATGAATATACGTTAAAAAATAATAAAAAAATATACGTGCTCGGTGAAGGAAGACTTATAAATCTTGCGGCCGCAGAAGGTCATCCTGCAAGCGTTATGGACATGTCATTTGCAAATCAGGCTTTATCTGTCGAATATATCGTTAAAAATCATAAAAGTCTTGATAAACGCGTATATGCCGTTCCGGAAGAACTCGACAATGAGATTGCGAAGCTTAAATTAAACGCAATGGGCATAAAAATAGATGTCTTGACCGCAGAACAGAAAAGATATCTAAATTCATGGCAAGCCGGAACTTAAGGAAAAATAAATGATAAATATCGCTTTTGGTCTTGACGACAATTTCGCCCCTCACTGCGGAGCCGCGGTAGTTTCAATATTGAGTAATCATAAACTTTTATCCGATGAGGATAAAATACATTTTTTCTTTTTTGGAAATCTCAGCAATGAAAACAAAGAAAAACTTTCCTCACTTAAAGAAATTCAGGATTTTCGAGAAACGTTTATTGAGGTAGATAATTCCGAATTTGACAAACTTCCCCTGCGTAATGGGCAAAGAATCGCTATTTATAATGTATTGATGATACCCGATTTGATTCCCAGTGAGATAAAAAAAGTAATTTTTCTTGACTGCGACATTATAGTAAATAAGGACATATCAGAACTGTGGAATATCGACATTAAAGACCATCTGGTCGCGGCAGTGAAAGACAATTATATGGGAAAACAAAATTATTTTAATTCGGGAGTGATGGTTTTTAATTTGCCAAAGCTTCGTGAGTTTTGTTTCTACGATAAATGGAAAGAATACATAAAATATAATGTCTATAAAATGACTTTACACGATCAAGACATATTAAATCCCGTTTTAATGTCAAATACTTTTTATCTTCCGGTAAATTGGAACG
This sequence comes from Candidatus Endomicrobium procryptotermitis, assembly GCA_031279415.1. Lineage (NCBI taxonomy): Bacteria > Pseudomonadati > Elusimicrobiota > Endomicrobiia > Endomicrobiales > Endomicrobiaceae > Endomicrobium > Candidatus Endomicrobium procryptotermitis. The sequence continues at coordinate 153,331 of JAITIP010000018.1, forward strand.
TTCATCACGGTATTTATTTGACTTTATACAAACAATACGATAAAAAAGATATTGACTCTTTTCTTTCTTTCTGTAATATAGTTCACTATTCCACGAAAGTAAAACCTTGGCATTCTCTTTCGGTGCATCCGCTGAAATATTTATATTTCAAATATGCGGAAATTACTCCGTGGAAAAATCAAATAAAAAAATATTCATGGTATGCTAAAACAAAAAGTTTTTTAAAGATATTTTTTAAATATTGGTTTGTTCACCCTGTCTTTTTTGTCAAACCTAAATTCTGGAAGAGTATAAAACAAAAAGGCTGGCTGATGACATTGTATTAAATTAAAATAGGATGTCGATATAAATAAAGACAATAAAAATAAATTTTTGATTTTAAAAATATGATTTTGATGTTGAATTTTTAAAATTAACCAAGCTTGCATTTTTATAAATGTATTTCTTAAATATTGGTTAGTGCACCGACAGGCCTTTTATTAAACCTAAATTTGGAGAACGGCCAGAAAGGCTTGACGAGGAGTATATTGTAATATGATAAAGAAAATAAGAATATGGTTTAAGGAATTTAGAAAATATTTTGCTAAATTAATCTTTGATAAGAAAATAAATCCATCTGCATTTTTGAATATCTCCGAGTCAAAAAATATTTTATTTTTAAAATATGACAATAAAATTGGAGATATGGCAGTACTGTCTCTGGTTTTCAGGGAATTCAAAAGATATTATCCACAAGTCAGAATTTTAGTACTGTGCGGCAAAGATAATAAAGAAATAATCAAATATAATCCGTATGTTGATGAGATAATTGAAATAAGCGGGAAATTTATAAAAGATTTCGGAATATATAAAGCGCTGAAACAGATGACAATAGATATAGCTGTTGATTTTTTTATATTTAATCCAAGACCCAAACATCTGTTTGCAATAAGAACTATTGCTCCGAAGTTTTTGATAGGGTTTCACAAACAAAATTATAAGATGTACGATTTTTCTATCAATTGCGATGTAAACGAACTCCATATTTCAAAAAGATATGAAAGTCTTTTGAAAGAGCTGGGGATAAAGCCTTCTTCTTTGGATTATGATATTTTTTTAAATCCAGAAGATGAAAGAAAAGCGAAAACTTTATTTAAAGATGGCAAAAATAATCTTATAATAAATCCTTTTGCCGCAAGTAAGCATCGCAGTTTTTCTTTTGAAAAATTGCAGGAACTCATAGTCAAATTGAAAGAAAAGAAAGATTTAAATATATACGTAATATGCCCAAAAAGATATTCGAATTTGCTGAATGGTTTATACGGAGCTGTATTGTTGGATATCGATTCAATATTGGAAAGCGCAGCTTTTGTCAAATACTGCGATTATATAATCTCTCCGGACACTTCAATTGTTCACATTGCCGCCGCTTTTAAGAAAAAAATGCTGGCTTTATTTTTGGATTATTCCGATTTCGAAGAAAAGATATGCAAAGTTTGGGCCCCTCCAGATTATGAAGGAGCATTTAAAGTATGCGTTGATACAAAAAATGGTGCTTTAGAAAACGATATTAAGAACATAGACAATAGTTTGATAATTGAAAAATTTATAAATTTGACATTAAGGGTAAATTAATGAAATTAATGATTTCTGTTCCTATTTTTAACAGAAAAAAGTATCTTGAAATTACTGCAAAATCTCTATACGAATGTTTGAATATTGACAAAACTTCGATTAAAGTTTTTGATGATCAAAGTACCGAATTTGACATAAATTACCTTAAGACGCTTTTCAATAAAAAGAATACGGAAGTTATTGAACGCGATAATAAACACGAACATGCAGATGCGCATCAGTATCATATAATTCAGGATTTTTTAGCTACAGATAATGACGTTCTTTTGTTTTGTGATTCCGATTTGTTGTTAAGACCGGATGCAATAGATTATATATTTAAAACATTTGACAGAACTGACGGCATGCTTGGGCTTTATAATTCCGAACTTCACAGAGATATTTACTTTGACGGCGAATTTGTTTATAAGGAAGATGTCGGCTTTGCCGGAATATGCGTATCCAGAAAACTGTTGGAGAAATTTATTTCAGTGCAAAAAAAAGGACGATCAATGGATTTTAAGCTTTCAAAGTTTTTAATATCACAAGGCGTCAGGCTTCTTGTTCCAAAAAGCTGCTATGTTCAGCATATTGGGTTTGACGGTCAAAACTGCGGAAGTTTTTCAGTTGAGTTTACTCAGAATTTTATGCCTTTATCCGAATTTAATAAAGAAATAATACATAAAATGATTCCGATAGCAATAAAAATGCAGTCGGATATGATAAAGTATCTTTTATTTAGCGACAAGTACAGGCGGCACGGTTTTATGCTGCACCAGCCTCATAAATATCTGACAAAAAATAGAAAAATAAAAAAACTCAAAGCGTATTATGCCGAAAATTATCCGGTTAAGAGAAACAGTGATGAAGAACAAGACGCTAAAGCTTAGAAATAATTTTTTTAGATTGGAACTTTCTATTGCATATCTTTTAATATTTCTTGCAATCTTTTTCATTTCAAGGACGGCTCTATATATTGCCGCACAAACTTTTTTTAAGGGTGTTCCCATAACAGTTTTTATATGTGTGCTTGTGCAGGGAATGCGTTTTGACATATTTGCGATCTGTACCTTTTGCGGCGCTTTTATATTTTTGCTGAATCTTCCGGTTAATTCAAAGAAATTTATTAAAATAATATGTGCATTTCTGAACGTTTTCATTCTTGTTTTTTTATTTGTTCTTGCCGCCGACGTAATATATTTCACACTTTTTGAAAAACATCTTACCACTGAATTTTTACTTGCAGAAAGCCACTTCGGCTATTTTTTAAGCCTTGCCTTCGGTGAATACATTTTTATGACAATTTTGATAATAGCTATGACAGTTTTGTTATTTTACTTTTCGTTAAAAATCATTGATAAGTTTTATACTCCTCCGAACAGAAAGATTGTGTTTAACGCTGTTGTTCTTGCAGTAATGACATGCCTGATTATTATCGCTGTGCGAGGCGGCTTGCAGGAAAGGATTCTTTCCATATCAGACGCCTATAAAAAAGGACGCATAATGGGAGAGTTGAAGCTCAATGGAATTTTTACTTCTCTGATAAGCATAAGATCGAAAACCGAAGCGAATAAAATAAATATAGAGTTTGAAGATGCACTAAATATCGTAAAGAAAGCTCTTGCGGATCCAGGAGAGTTTCTGCCCAATGAAAAATATCCTCTTATGAGACAGAGAATTAAATTTAATGTTGTCGGTAAAGGCTATAATGTTATTATAATTCTTCTGGAAAGCTGGCAGAAAGATTATATAGATTCCATGGCAGGCACATCATACGGAGTTACTCCTAATTTTGACGCGTTGGTCAAAAAATCAATAGTGTATGATAGATTTTACGCTAACGGACAGCGCAGCATAATGGGGCTTATGTCGGTTTTTTTTGGCTTTCCTTATGTACGCGGGCTTCCGTATATGGGATATGGACTTGAAAATTTTGGACAGACAAGACTGCCACTTATACTTGCTGAAAACGGATATGACAATGTATTTGTTCAAGGGGACAAGAGAGAGTCTGATAATGCCATAGCGCTTGCAAATTACCTCGGTTTTAAAGAAGCGTACGGCAAACAAGATATACCTCTTCTTAACAGGTATGACGCTAATATCAGTAAAGGATATGATCTAGATGGACTGCAGTTCTTTTTTAATAAAGTTAATTTACTGAAAAGGCCTTTTTTCGCTTTTTATTTTACCACCACAACCCACATACCTTATGCGAAAACCATTTTGAAATCGCTGGAAAAATATCAGGAAGATGGCACGGAAAAAACGGGATATCTTAACAGACTTTATTATGCGGATCATGCCTTGGGCGAATTCATGAGACAGTCGGAAAACGAACCTTGGTTTGAAAATACCGTTTTTATAATGTGCTCGGATCATCAGGCGTACGGCATTGGCGGAAAACACGGCGAGTTTGAAAAAACTAAAATGGATAAAACTTTTAAGATACCTATGATTATATACTCTCCTGCGCTGTTCAAGCCTGAAGTAAACAATGAACTCGGCAGCCAGTTCGATATTGTACCGACGATAATTGATATTCTTAATATTGAAACGCCTTATTCATCGCTGGGGAAAAGTTTATTCTCAAAAGCGGATAAAAGATTTGCATTCCTTTCATATGAAGGGGATCAAGTTTATCTGATAAATAACGAAGGCGCTGCATGGCAGGATTGGAAAGCCCAGTCAAACAGCAGCTATGATATGAATAAAGAAAATGGTAAACTTTTGTTTTCCGTAGAAAAAACGATATATAATCTTATAATACAAGATAAATGGTTTGACAAGAAAAAGCTTAACTAAAAGCGGCTTTTTATAAATTTAATTTTTAATCCGATAATTTTGATTATTTTATATTTTCTTTTGTTCTATGACTTCGGCTCAGGTTGTGAATATTTAAAAACGGCATCTTTAATGCCTTCTTTTGTCGAACCAGTAAATTTAAATATTTTGCGATATACATATAGTTTGTTAACACAATTTCAATTTTCACTGATTTACTTTTAATATTAAAATTACATGTATGAGATTATATTTATTCGCATTTTAAAGGCAGTAAATAGGCTGAGTTTTTGTGAGGAACTGAATATCACATTTTGGCTTTTAAATAGTCGTTGATAATATTGTTAAAATGCTGTCATTTTTGTATAATTTTGCGAATGGATAAAAAGCGGATAAGCAATTATGTTTCCGATATAATCGAAGATATAAAGAAAAACGGCGATAAAGCTATTTTTAAATATCTCAAGAAGTTTGACGGCATTGATTTGTCTAAAAAGGGTTACAAAGTCTCTCAAAAGACAATTGATGAAGCCGTAAAATGTGTTCCTGCCTCATTAAAAAAAGTCTTAAAAGCCTCATATTCAAATGTATCAGCTTTTCACAAATATGAATACTCACAGATAAAAAAGAGCTGGAAATTTACAAAAAACGGCGTGACGGTCGGACAATTTTATAATTCCATAGAATCGGTGGGGCTTTATATTCCAGGCGGACATTTTTCTTATCCTTCTACCGTGATAATGGCTGCCATTGCGGCAAAAGCTGCTGGTGTTAAAAGAATAGTTATGGCAACGCCGCCTAACAAGATGAGTGATGCAGTTCTTTATACAGCTCGATTATGCGGTATAGAAGAGATATACTGTATCGGTGGAATAATGGCCGTTGCCGCTCTGGCTTATGGGAGCGAAACCATAAAAAAAGTTGATATGATTGTCGGTCCAGGAAATGCTTACGTAAATGAAGCCAAAAGGCAGGTATTCGGGCAAGTGGCGATAGATTCGCTGGCAGGCCCGAGTGAAGTCGCTATAATAGCCGATAGAAACGTTCCAGAAAAATATGTTATTTATGATATAATGGCGCAGGTTGAACATGATCCTATGGCAAAAGCATATCTATTATGCGAGTGTAAAAGAAAAATAGCGAGAATTAAAGCTGGACTTCCCAAAGAAGCGTTTAAACAATTGAAAATCGTGCATTGTTCACAGGAAAAAGCCGTTGAGAAAGTTAATATTATAGCTCCAGAACATCTTGAACTTTTGGTAAAAGATTTTTCAAAACTCATAAAAAGCATAAAAAATGCAGGAGCAATTTTTGCCGGTTATCAGACACCTACTGTAGTCGGAGACTATTGGGCGGGTCCATCTCACGTTTTGCCGACTGGTGGATCGGCAAGATTTTCAAGTGGATTGTCGGTAATGTCATTTTTAAAGAAAACCTCTTATATCGAAATGAATAAAAGTAATAAAAAAGCTTATAAAGAAATTATGGCTTTCGCGGAGTGTGAGGGAATGTCATACCATAAAAAATCCACACAGGAGAGATATGAAAGTTAATTTGACTCAGAGAGAAATAGAATATATTTTATTTTTGATTAACCGTTTTGTAGAAAGTTCTGCGGAAAAAACATTTCTTTTGCAAACGAATATATCGAAGAAGATTTAGAGCTTATAGATAAACTTGAAAATCTTTTAAAACTTTTTGAAATCGAAAGGTTAGGGCTTGGAGAAGCTGCAAAAAATAAATACCTAAATTAGGAAAATATGAAACAGAGAAAAGCAAAAATAAGAAGAAAAACAAACGAAACTAACGTTTTTGTGGACTTAAATCTTGACAAAACCGTAAAGCCCTATATTTCATCTGGGATAGGTTTTATGGATCATATGTTTAATTTATTTGCTGTCCATTCAGCTATAGCGTTGAAAATCAAAGCTTCCGGGGATACTTACATAGACGATCATCATCTGGTCGAAGATATAGGAATAACGTTAGGACTTGCGCTGAAAGAAGCGATAGGTGATAAAAAAGGGATTGCCCGTTACGGACATTTTCTTCTTCCTATGGATGAGGCTTTAAGTTATGTCGCTTTAGATTTTTCGGGAAGATTTTATTTAAGCTATGAAGCCGATATTAAATTTCAGACGACAGGATTCAACTATGATTTAATACAGGAATTTTTTTATGCCCTTGCCAGCAATGCGGGTATGACGCTGCACATAAAAATGATAAAAGGAAGAAACAATCATCATATTGCCGAATCTATTTTTAAAGCTTTCGGCCGCTCGTTAAAACAGTCCGTGTCGTATTCAAAAGGCAAAAGGACAATTCCGTCGACAAAGGGCATTCTTTGAAAAATGAAACAGGCAAAAATAGCGGTTATCGATTATGGTTTTGGAAATATTAAAAGCGTTTTAAATGCTTTGGCATATTGTCGAGCGGAAGGTGAAGTAATAAACTCTCCGGAAAAAATATTGGAATATGACGGCGCAATACTTCCTGGAGTAGGCTCGTTTGGGCCTGCTGCAGATTTTCTGAAATCTGCAGGGTTTGACAAAGCCATACATGAATATGCTGGGTCGGGAAAAATGCTTTTAGGCATATGTCTCGGTTTTCAGCTTTTTTTTACAAAAGGATATGAGAACGGTCGGCATCAAGGACTTAATCTCATAGAAGGTGAAGTTAAAAAATTTTCGTTTAATGACAATAATATGAAAATTCCACATATGGGCTGGAATAAAATCGCTATTGCGGATAATGTTTATGCAAAAAAGATGTTTGACGGTATAGATGATAAAGAAGATTTTTATTTCGTGCATTCATATTATGCCATGCCAGAAAATAAAGAAAAAGTTTCAAGTTTTTGCGATTACGGTATAGAGTTCTGTTCTTCAATAGCGTACAAAAATATATGGGGAAGCCAGTTTCACCCTGAAAAAAGCGGAGAAAAAGGATTGAAAATATTAAGCAATTTCATAAATGAGGTAGAGAAATGATTATAATTCCGGCGATTGATATAAGACAAGGCAACTCGGTCAGGCTTAAACAAGGGAAAATCGATGAAGAAACTATACATTCGATGGATCCTGTTTTTATCGCAAAACTGTGGAAAGCAAAAGGTGCTGAAAGAATACATGTTGTCGATTTGGATGGCGCTTTCAGTGGAACCGGACAGAACTCAAAAATAATAAAAGAGATATGTAACTGTGTGGAGATTCCCATTGAAGTCGGCGGCGGGATAAGAAATATGGAAAGGGTTAATGAAATTTTTAAATTGGGTGCATCTTATGTCATTTTGGGTACTGTGGCGGTGTACAATCCTGAAATAGTAAGAAAAGCGATAGACAAGTATGGCGCGGAAAAAATAATTGTTGCGGTAGATGCTAAAGATGGAAAAGTCGCTATAGGTGGCTGGAAAGACATAACGCCGCTTGGCGTTTCGGAGCTTATCGAAAAACTTAAAGAAATCGGTGTTAAAGAAATCCTTTATACCGATATTTCAAGAGACGGAATGCTTGCTGGTCCTGATTTTGAAGGCTTAAAAAAACTCTTTAAAAGCGGCATGCGCATAATAGCATCTGGAGGAGTTAAAACCGTTGATGATTTGATTAAACTTAAAGAATACGAGGATGATGGTGTTTTTGCAGCGATAGTCGGAAGTGCGTTGTATACAGATGATTTTAAGCTTGAAGATGCTATAAAAATTTTGGAAGCCTTAGATAATAAGGAAAAATAATATGCTGGGAAAAAGGCTGATACCCTGTTTAGACGTAAATAAAGGTCGTGTTGTCAAAGGCACAAATTTCATTGATTTAAGAGACGCTGGAGATCCTGTTGAAGTGGCGGAAAGATATAATGACGAAGGCGCAGATGAACTGGTTTTTCTTGACATTACGGCCACTCACGAGGGGAGAGACACTACGGTAGATTTGGTAAGAAGAACAGCTGAAAAAGTTTTTATACCTCTTACAGTTGGTGGCGGCATCAGAACTCTTGATGATATAAGGAATCTTTTAAACGCCGGATCGGATAAAGTTTCCTTAAATTCTTCTGCAGTTAAAAATCCGGATATAATAAAAATCGCAAGCGATAAATTTGGAATGCAGTGCATAGTCGTAGCGGTAGATGCTAAAAAAGTGTCGGATAATAAATGGAACGTTTACATTCACGGCGGTAGAATCGATACGAGGCTTGACGCAGTTGAGTGGACTAAGAAAGTCGTCTCTTTGGGAGCGGGTGAGATCCTTCTTACAAGCATGGATAAAGACGGTACAAAAGATGGCTATGATTTGGAACTCCTAAAAGCTGTGTCGAATGCGGTAAATATTCCAGTGATAGCTTCCGGAGGAGCGGGTAAAATCGAACATTTTGCTGATGCATGTGAAAATGGAGCATCGGCGGTTTTGGCGGCGTCCTTGTTTCATTATAAAGAACTTACAATTAAAGAAGTTAAAAATTATTTAAAATCTAAAAATATTTCCGTAAGGTAAGAAGGCGTAAATACTGGAGTCAAATCAGCGATGAATTCGTTCTCTTCAAAAGACGGCGCGGCAGGCTGAATGCATGCTTGAAGTTTTAAAAAATAATGCTACAGGCCAAACTGTTTTGGAAAAGATTTCTGGAAAATTTCAAAATAATAACAACGAGAAAAAGTAACAGGGAGCATATAAGTGAAAAAAGTAATTAAAGTTTTAAAATTTGACGAAAAAGGATTGATTCCCGTGGTTGTGCAGGATTGGAAAGACAATACCGTTTTAATGGTTGCTTATATGAATAAGGAAGCGGTAAAAAGAACGCTTAAAACGAAGAAAGCTACGTTCTGGAGCCGTTCAAGACAATCTTTCTGGGTTAAAGGCGAAAGTTCGGGAAACATACAGAAAGTTAAAGAATTTTATTATGACTGCGATGGCGACTGTATAGTCATAAAGGTGCAACAGATAGGTGGAGCAGCATGCCATACAGGTTACAGAAGCTGTTTCTTTACAAAAGTAACATCTTCCGGAAATACTAAAGTCGTAGGGAAAAAAATATTTGATCCAGCGAAAGTATATAAAAAAGGAAAATAATAATGGCAAAAGTGAAAATATGCGGTCTTGCAAACTATAATGACGCACTTAACGCCACGAATTTAGGTGCTGATTTTTTAGGATTTCATTTTATAAAAGAATCTCCAAAAAAAGTGTCTGAAAAACTTATCGCGGGTATAGTTTCCAAGCTGCCACCTTTTGTAACGCCGGTGGGTGTTTTTCTTGGGCAGGAAGAAAATGTTATATATAAAACCGTAAAAAAATGTGGTCTAAAAAACATACAGTTTAACGGAAGCGAAACTGCGGATTTTTGTAAATCAGTACGTGAGAAACTCGGAGTAAAGGTTTTTAAATATTTTAAACTTGAAGGAGATGAAAATGCACTTTTAAAACTTCAGCTGTATTCGGAAAAAGTCGATTATTTTGTAATCGACGTTTCTTATGTTGACGTCGACACCGTAAAATATAATTATGAACTTGTGTCAAAAGCAGCGGACTTGAAAGTTCCACTTTTTATTTCCGGAAACATAAAACCCGAAGAAGTTAAAGAGGTGTTAAGCTCTGCCTCTCCTTTCGGTTTGGATGCAGACACGGGAATCGAAAGGCTTCCGAAAAGAAAAGATTATGACAAAATGAATACATTTATAAGGTATGCTCACGGATTAAAGTAATGGAGAAAGAGATATTTGTCCAGTATTTTTGTTAAAAAAACGATAGACGACAAAAACGCATACAAATTTTTTAAAGGTAATAGGATGAATAATAAAATTGCAAAAGAGACTCTTGAAATAGAGTCCAAAGCAGTACAAGAACAGCTTAAGCATCTTGACTTTAACTTTGACAGAGCGGTAAGTTTGATAAAAAACTGTAAAGGAAGAGTCGTGGTTATGGGTTTGGGAAAATCTGGACTTATAGGAAGAAAAATTTCAGCTACAATGTCTTCGGTCGGTATTCCTTCGGCTTTTCTTCATCCTTCGGAAGGGCTTCACGGCGATATAGGTATGATTATGAGAACCGATGTGGTTATAATGCTTTCCTATTCAGGAGAAACTGATGAGATTAAAAAAGTCTTGCCTGTTTTGCTGAGAATGAAAATAAAAGTTATAGTTATGAGCGGAAAAGTAAAAGCGTTGGTCTGGAAAGACTGCGGCTGTGTAATAGATTGTAGCGTTGAAAAAGAAGCATGTCCTTATAATCTTGCGCCTACTTCTTCTACGACAGCTATGCTTGCAATGGGAGATGCCTTGGCACTTACGGTTTCGAATCTGAAAGGTTTTAAAAGGGAAAATCTCGCGTTGTTGCACCCTCTTGGCGCCATAGGCAAAAAACTTACGATGAAAGTTGGAGACATAATGAGAAAAGGTAAACAAAATCCGGTAATAAAACAAAATGCTACCGTAGAAGAAGCTCTTTTGATTATGACAGGAACAAGAATGGGAGCGACGAGCATAGTTGATTCGTCGGGAAAGATTACAGGATTTTTTACCGATGGTGATTTAAGAAGGCATTTGCAGCGCGATGAGAAAATATTAAAGAAGAAAATAATCGAAGTTATGACAAGAGATCCTCGTACTGTAATGCCTGAAATGATGGCCGTTGAAGCGGCAGAAATTTTAAACAGGTATAATATAGATAATATTCCGGTCGTGAATTCCAAAGGAACCCTTTTGGGAATTTTGGATCAGGGTGATTTGCTGGCTGAGGGAATATTTTAAAAATGCAGTGTGGATAGATAAATTTAAAAAAATTAAAATACACAAAGGCTTAAAAGGCGTTTGGGGGTAAAATGGTAACAACAACCGAAAAATCATCGACAAAAAAAGGATTCCCGGCGGGAATTTGGACTAAATGTAAAAAATGCGAACAGATATTTCTTCAAAAAGATTATGAAGAAAATCTCATGGTATGTCCGAAATGCGGATATTATGCGCGTCTTAATGCCCGTAAAAGAATAGAATTTACGGTTGACAAAGGCACGTTTGTTGAAAGCGATAAAGACATGAAGCCTGTTGATTTTTTAAATTTCCCGGGCTATGCAGAGAAAATAAAAAAATCTTTCTCCAATGAGGCCGTATTAACAGGAAAAGCCAAAATCGGCGGTTATATCGTTATGATTGCAGTTATGGATTTTGAGTTTATGGGCGGTAGCATGGGCTCGGTTGTAGGTGAAAAGATAGTAAGAGCGGTCGAAAGCGCAATAGAAAAAAAATGTCCCGTTATAGTGTTTTCGGCTTCAGGAGGAGCGAGAATGCAGGAAGGGATTTTATCTCTTATGCAGATGGGCAAGACCAGCGCGGCTCTTGCCAGACTTTCCGACAATGGACTGCCTTTTATTTCAGTGCTTACAGATCCTACGACAGGCGGAGTTGCGGCAAGTTTTGCCATGCTTGGCGATATAAATATAGCTGAACCCAAAGCTTTAATCGGTTTTGCTGGTCCCAGAGTTATTGAGCAGACTATAAGACAGCAGCTTCCCGAAGGGTTTCAACTTTCTGAATTTCTTGAAAAACACGGAATGGTGGATATAGTCGTAGAAAGAAAATATTTGAGAGACACAATAATAAAATCATTGAAGTTTTTTGTTAAGAAATAAATGTTTTTTGATTCTTTAAAAGAATATGAAGCAATGAAGCCAGGCCTTACGAGAATTAAAAGATTCCTAAATACTGCGGGCAATCCGCAGGAATCTTTTAAATGTGTTCATATAGCCGGCACTAACGGAAAAGGTTCTACAGCAGTATTGGCAGCAAACGCTTGCATTGAGAGCGGATACAAAACAGCTTTGTATACTTCACCTCATTTGAAGGATATAACTGAAAGAATAAAAATTAACGGCAGGAATATACCGAAAAAAATTTTTGAAAACATTGCCGAAAACTATTTGTCTTTGGCGGAGAAATGCAAATTAACGTATTTTGAATATTTAACGGCAATCGCTTTTATATATTTTGCTCGTGAAAAAGTTGAAATTGCTTTTATTGAAGCCGGTCTCGGCGGAAGATTTGATGCCACAAACGTAATTAAAAATCCGCTTGCATGCATAATAACTTCGATAGCTTTCGATCATAGAGAAATTCTCGGCAGCAGCATATCAAAAATATCTTTTGAAAAGGCCGGAATTATCAAAAAAAATGCAGATGTAATATGCGGAAAGCTTTCAAAAACCGCTTTAAATGTAATAAAAACTAAAGCTGAACCGTTTATTTTCAATGGTGATTTTGAAGCGGTAAACGTACACTTTGATGATAAAAATTTCAAATGGCAGTTTGATTACCGCGGTTTAAACAGATATATAAAAAATATAAAACTTTCTCTACGCGGAAGACATCAAGTCATAAACGCGGCCGTTGCGGCCTGTTGTGCTGAAATTATTCAAGAGAAAGGTTTTGCCATAAATTCATCCGCGTTAAAACGCAGCTTTCTTAAAACGAAGTGGCCCGCAAGATTTGATGTCAGAAAAGTTAAGTTTAAAAATAAATGCTTTAAACTTATTATAGATGGCGCACATAATCAACAGGCAATAGAAGCATTTCTTGACACTTTAGAAGTTTACGAAAAGAAGAAGATCGATTTTCTGTTTGCCGCGATGAAAGAGAAAGAATACAAAAAAATTATAGAAAAAATCTTTCCTTATTCGGATAAAATTATTTTGGTAAAGCTTAAAAATGGCAGAGCTGCAGGTGTCTCGGAACTAGAGAAAGAATTTTTAAAATATAAACCGAAGAAAAAAGTTTTTACCGTAGAAAGTGCCGCCGATGCATTTGAAATTCTTAAAGACGGGGAGTCTGCCGCGGTTGTAGGCTCTTTTTATCTGGCAGGCGAACTTTTAAAAATATAAATAATAAGGACTAGAAAATGGCAAAAAAACTCTATCTCGGCATAGATATGGGCGGAACGAATATTAAAATTGCGATAGTTAACTCTAAAGGTCTAATTATTGAAGAAACTATGATAAGAACCGATTTGGCTCAAATCCCGTTAAAGCTAGTCCAAGACATAATAAATCAAGCTTCCTCATTAAAAAATTATTCTAATACAAAAAATATTGGCATAGGTATTGCCGGTGATGTTGATTGCGATAGAGGCATCGTAAGGTTTTCACCAAATATACCGAAATGGAAAAACATCAAACTTAAAAAAATAATTGAAAAACTCACAAAAAAAAGCGTTTTTGTGGATAATGATGCCAATACCGCGGCTATAGGTGCTTTTTGGCTTGATGCTAAAGGAAAATCCAATAACTTGGTATGCATAACTTTGGGAACTGGTGTCGGTGGCGGTTTAATTTTTGGCAAAAAACTCTATAGAGGAACTACTTGTACGGCCGGCGAAATAGGGCATATTACTGTAGAACCCGGAGGACGCAAATGCAAATGCGGAAATTGCGGTTGCGTGGAAACATATGTGGGCGCAAATTATATAACTCAATACTGCACAGATTATTTAAATATGAATAAATCAAAAATAATAGATGAGATGACAGGTAAAGATTATTCTAAAATAACGCCGAAAGTGCTTCATGAGGCCGCATTAAAAGGCGATAAGTCCGCTGTTGAAATTTGGAAATATATCGGAGGAAAGTTAGGTATTTTGCTTGCCGACGTATTAAATTTTGTTAATCCTGATACGATAATATTGTGCGGCGGAGTAAGTCATGCAGGAAGATTTTTAACTGATCCTGCGAAAAAAGAAATGAAAACAAGAGCTTTTAAATCAGCGCAGAAAGCTTGTAAATTAAAAGTGTCTAATTACACGAGCAAACTCGGCGTAGTAGGTGCCGCCATGCTTGCCGATCAATAAGTTTCGATGAAAACTGCTGCTTCAAGAAAAATTATTCCTTTTGTATTAATTTTGGCTTCGGTTGTTTGTGCCTATGCTTATCAAGTGGACATTTCTGCTGATAATCTTCAATACGATCAAAATTGCGGCATAATTACTGCGGAAGGCAATGTCGTTTTGGTATGGCAGGACAAAGAGGTAAAATCGGATTATGTGGAATTTCTTATAGAAGAAAAGATTATGAACGCCATGGGACATGTGCGCATAGAGGAAGATGGCAATTCTTTTTTTGCTGAAAGCATAACATATAAATATGATGACGAAACAGGTGAGATAAGGGAATCTATGGCTTATTCATCGATAATTTTTATGCGTTCGAAAAGCATGGACAGGAAAGGTAAAAACACTTTTGCTGTAAACAATATAACCATATCAAACTGTGATTTAGACGAACCTCACGCGTATTTTAAATCGAAAAAGGGAAAGATAACGCTCAATGAAAGGGTAACTATATATAATGCCGTATTTTATATAGGCAAAATCCCTATTTTCTATCTTCCTATCGTTACAAAATCTTTAAAAGGCGGAAAGGGCATTTCTTCAAAATTTATTTACGGAGCTGAACCCGGTTTTACAAATAACGGAGGAATATCTGTAAAATCGTTTGTGCAATATCAATTTACGGATTCCTTTAAGGGAAAAGCCGTGCTTGATTATTATGGCACTAGAGGCTGGGGGTATGGTACTGAATTTGATTATTATTCTTCCAATGCAAAAGGAACGATTTATGCGTATTATATAAAGGATTTAACCGCCGGATATAACAGATGGACATTGCGTCCTAATTATTGGCATAAAATTAATAAAAATTGGACTATTCAGTCTCAGGCTGAACTTATAAGCGACGAAAGTTTTAATAATTATTACAACGATGATTGGAACAGAGTAATGAGCACTTTGCATTCTTATTTTTCAATCACCAGACAGGGAAAAAGCACAAATCTTTTAATAGCAGCAGACAGAGTCGATACCTATGACAGTATCAAAGGCGATTATGAAACTACTTCAATAACTCTCCCCAAAGTTACTTTCAACATTTATCCCAAAAAAATACTGTGGGATTTAGTCAATAATTTTACATTTAATTATGCAAATATGTATAAAAGATATACAGCCGTTGATCCATTTTACAAAAACACAGTCGATGCAACTTATACTGTTGCCAGGGATTTTAAATTTGGCAGAAAGTTTACGTTAAAACCTTCTTTGGGCATAACGGAAAACTGGTATGACAAAGATGATTATGGCAATGAAGACAACAGTTTTAATACCAGATATTTTGCGACTTTAAATTCACGTTTGAGAGTTACGCGCTGGATGGACTGGAATCTTGCTTATAACGTGCGCATAAGAAGCGCCAGAAACTCTTTTAAAATAGATGATGATTCTAATGAACACAATGATTATGGCATTGAAACAAACTCCCTTTCGTTTACGAATTACATGTATATAGGCAACAGGACTACGGTACGCAATTTTACATCTTATAATTTTGTCGATTACAAAACCGTCCAACCAGTAAGATGGTCGCCTCTTACTACGGAAATAATTTATACGCCTAAACATTATATGACAGTATATTTAAAGCAAACCCAATCCATATCCCCGTTTTTGTTTAAATCGGCTCAACTGGACATTACTTTAGGAGAAATCGAAAAAGTTTATTTTAATTTAGGCGTTTTTTACCAGTATTACGATGAAAAACTCAATCCCTCAATGGCTTACAGAAATCAAGAAATAGATAATATCATAGGCTTCGGACTTTGGCTTAATCCAAAATGGCGGCTGGACTATAATATAAGAATAACTTCGAGAATTGATAAGATATATTCGAGAATGAACGAGCACGAATTCAAAATATATAGAGATATGCATTGTTATAATTTTGGGCTTACGTGGAAAATAAGAGGAATATATCATGAAGTTTTTTTCAAATTTGATTTAAAAACGAATATGCCTTTTTCAAGAACATCAGATGTACGGAGACAGGTCGACGCAAATGAAAGCGCTGAAATCTTTTATCCTTGGCGTTAATTAAAAAGTTTATGCCATAATATAAAATAATCGGAGAAATAAATGGAACTATTAGTAACTGGAGGAGCGGGATTTATAGGGTCTAATTTTATAAGGTATATTTTAAATAAGTATCCAAAATATAAAATCATTAATTATGATAAGCTTACCTATGCCGGCAATTTGGATAATTTGAGAGATGTTGAAAAAGACCGTCGTTATAAATTTGTTAAAGGCGATATATGCGATTTCAATCTTGTAAACAAATATATTAAAAATGCCTCTGCTGTTATTAATTTTGCAGCGGAAACGCATGTTGACCGCTCGATTTTAAGCGCCGATGAGTTCATAAAAACTGCGGTTAATGGAACGTTCTCTCTTTTGGAATCCTCAAGAGCAAATAAAATAAAGAAGTTTATTCATATTTCTACCGATGAGGTGTATGGAAGCATTTTGAAAGGCTCTTTTACGGAAGAATCTCCACTGTGTCCCAACAGTCCGTACTCTGCTGCAAAAGCGTCTTCAGATATGTTGGTGCGTTCTTATTTTGTCACTTATGGACTGCCGGCAATTATTACAAGGTGTTCAAATAATTACGGGCCTTATCAGTACCCTGAAAAAGTTATTCCTCTATTTGTCACAAACGCCATCGATAATAAAGAGCTTCCTTTATACGGAGACGGTAAAAATGTAAGAGACTGGCTTTACGTTTTAGATCATTGCAGGGCAATAGACATAATTCTTCACAAAGGCAAAGATGGTGAGGTTTACAATATAGGCGGTGGCGCTGAGATGAGAAATATAGATCTTACAAAAAAAGTTCTTAAAATCATGCGCAAACCTTTATCCCTGATAAAAAAAGTTTCCGACAGAGCTGGGCATGACAGAAGGTATTCCATAGACTGTTCCAAGCTTGAAAAGCTAGGATACAAACCTGCATATACATTTGAAAAAGCTCTGGCAGAAACAATAAACTGGTACATGGAAAACACATGGCTTTGGCGTAAACTCAAAGATAAAGATTATAAAAAATATTATTTGAAACAATATAAATTAAGATATATCAGACCGGAACAAATCTGAAAGTTTGATTTGGAAATGATTAAAAAATTCTCAAAAACGATTATTGTTGACGGGAAAATATTTATGGCATACGCAATATGCGTGAAAAAGGATTTGAATGTCACACCGCAGGAAAACACCCTTTCTTAAAAAGATTTGAATATTTTAAATAAATAATATAAAATCTTGTAAACTAATCATTTTAAATAGTATATAACATGATTGATTATAAATTTTTTAAAAAGAATAAAGGGCAAGCTCTGGTAGAAGCTGCTTTAACAGCTCCGTTGATAGTTTTTTTTCTTTTCACGATTGTATGGTTTGGGCAGATAATGTTGACATGGCAACAACTTGTCAGCGCGGCTAGGTACGGCACAGACTTAATTGCCTATACTCCTTATAGTAAAGAAGAAATCAAAAAGGATATAGTCAATTATCTTTGTCACGGAAATAATATAGGCAGAATACTGTCGAGAGATCCAGATGATTTGGATGTAAAAGTCGAAATAAATGATTTAGAACGCCCGATAGATTTCACATTATCTATCGATAATATAGGTGCATTTAATCCTATAAATATTTTAGAGATGGTAATGGATTCTAATCCTATAGTTCCCGCAATGTCTTATGTAGAAATTAAATACAGGCATAAAATTCCATTTATTCTGAGATTTTATAGAGAAGAAATATATATAAAAACGCGTCTTGAAGTTTTGGCCGATTCAGGCGCCCCGAAAAGCAACAGGAGAAGAAGATAAAAAATCCGTTTGATTTACAATTAGGCGGTTAGACTCGAATAATATTAAAAGACTTGCACAATGCAATATGATCTAAACAGGGAGGTTAAAATGTTCAGATTTCTCAGAAGCAGAAGAGGGCAGGGTATGGTCGAATACATACTTATAGTGGCCGTGGTTGTCGGAATTGTTTTTGTAGCTTATAAAGCTATGGGTGGAAATGTAAAAACACAGTTTACAAACGCTTCAAATAAAATTGCTACTGCACATGTTCCGGATTAATCCGTAGGAATATTTGCTTATGAAAAAATCAATTTTAATTGCAATTATTTTTGCGATTTTGGCTGTATTTTTTGCCTATACTTATCTTTCCAATCTTGAAAGCACGTACAGAACTATGGCTGAACCCATAACGGTTGTAATCGCCAATCAAAAAATCAGTCAAGGCTCGGTAATAACAAAAGAGATGTTATTAGAAAAGAAAGTTCCAAAAGAGTACGTGCAGCCTAAAGCTTTTGCCACAATAAATAATTTATTTACAAAAGAAGGAAAGTCCATTTATATTTCTTTAAACACCGTTGAAGCCGGCGAGCAAATAATGTCCACAAAAGTTTCAAGAGCAAACGCCGAGACCGGAATAGTCAATATTATTCCCGAAGGTTATAAAGCTTTGGCCGTAAATTTTGATGTGGAAAGTTCAAACGTTATCACTCCCGGCAGTAGAATAGATATTTTGAGCGTTATCGAATATGAGGACACAGATGGTAAAATGCAGGAATCGATATTTATGATAGCTCAAAATATTTTGGTTTTAGCAGTCGGAAACAATTATCTTGGTTCAGTCGCTCAAAAAAATGACGATGAGTCAAGACGTGGATCGATAATCACGCTTGCAGTAACTATTGAAGAAGCGCAGACTATAATGCTTGCCGCAGATAACGGCAGTCTTAAATATATTATACGTCCAGCAGGCGACAGTGAAATTTATAGTATTAAACCTATGAAAATTTCCGATGTTATAAAAGATATTTCAACAATTGCTGTTCGGCAAAAATCCGCTTTCGGAAACGATAAAGAAGATATAAAAGCGATGAAACAACGTCAGAAAGAAGCTTTAGAAATGATAAATAAATACGCAAATCAGAAATAGGTAAAAATGCTTCTAATTTCACCTACATGCAGTTCTCTTCACAGAGCGTTGATAGCAAATGGATTATCTTCGGTATGTAAAAATAACGGATACGAAAATATCATTTTAGATTTTTCCGTGCCTGGAACTGAAGCTTTTTGGTCTGTTTATAAAAACGGAATGAAATATGTCGAAGATATTTTGCCCGTTTTACCCGCAATAAATCCTAAAATGATAAGAAGTTTATTATCTTCTGGCAATATTAATTTTGTGCTGGGACTTAAAAACAAAAAAATTGGCGATATTAATTATGAAAGCATTGTTTATTTGATTGATGTGGTTGAAAATGCCTATAAATACATTTTTTTAATTCTTCCAGAAGAGTTTAACTACAATGTTTCGGAAATTATAAGAAAATCGCAGTCAATACTTTTACCTTTTACTTCGGATCCGATTTCGGCCAAAAATGTTTTGCTAAACGCCGAGTTTTTGTCGGAAAAATGTGCCGCAGCGTTAAAAATATTTCCCTTGAAACTTGACATCGGCTATGAATTCCACAGCGAAAAAATACTGCATTTATCTCAAATATTTAAAAATTGTTTATCCGCTGATTTTAATTTTGAAACGCAGAGTCGGATACTTTCTCCAAAATATTCTTTTAAGGACAGTTCGGATGGTTTTGTTTTGGCTTTAAACGAAATTATCAGACGTTGCAGTTCATATTTAAACAAAAATGCAGATATGGACGAAAGCGGTAAAAACTATTTTCAAAATGAAGAAGTTTATAAAGAGCTGAGAAATAAAATACATACCGAGCTTGTAGAACGAATGAAAGAATATGCTGACGAAATCGATACCGAGCAGCTTAAAAAAACGTCGAGAATAAAAATAGACGAAATATTAAAAAAGCTCGATATCAAACTTCCTGACAATATTTCCCAAAGGCTTTTTAAAGAACTTTGCGATGACGTCGCGGGACTTGGCGTTTTGGAAGATTTTTTAAAAGATAGTGCAATTACCGAAATTATGGTCAACGGACCTGACAGCATTTACATAGAAAAAGCCGGAAAACTTACAGAAACGGGCATTTCTTTCCCAGATGAAAAAAGACTTAGGACTGTTATAGACAGAATTGTTTCTCAGATAGGCAGGCATATTGACGAAGCCTCTCCGATTGTCGATGCAAGACTCAAAGACGGTTCGCGTGTAAATGCTGTTATCCGCCCAATTTCTCTAAACGGACCGATTCTTACAATAAGAAAATTTTTGAAAAATAAACTTTCTGCACAAGCTTTGATTGACTCAGGAAGCATAAGCAAAGAGATGATAGAGTTTTTAAAAACGGCGGTGTTGCTTAAAAGGAATATAATCATATCCGGAGGTACAGGAACAGGAAAAACAACGCTTTTAAATGCTGTATCATCTTTCATTCCGCCAAAAGAAAGACTTGTAACCATAGAAGATTCGGCGGAACTGCAGCTTCAGCAAAAACATGTGGTAAGGCTTGAAAGCCGTCCAAAATCCACCGAAGGCACAGGAGAAATAAGCATAAGAAGACTCGTAGTCAACGCCTTAAGAATGCGTCCTGACAGAATTATAGTTGGAGAGTGCCGTTCCGGAGAATCTCTTGACATGCTACAAGCTATGAATACAGGGCATGAAGGCAGCATGTCAACCGTGCACGCCAATTCAGCGCAGGATGCAGTTTCACGGCTTGTAACTATGGTGTTGATGTCTGGAGCAGATCTTCCGGAACGTTCTATAATTTCACAGATAGCTTCTGCTGTAAATGTCATAGTGCAGCTTACTCGTTATTCCGATGGTTCAAGAAAAATATCTTCAATAGCGGTCATAAATAAAACCGACGATGAAAGAATTTTTGAAATTAAAAATGTATTTCAGTTTGAATTAAAAGGAATCAAGCAGGAAAAGCAACAGGGCGAGTTTAAGCCTTCCGGTTATATTCCCGATTTTATAGTAAACGCTTCAAAAAGCGGAATTAATATTGATATGGAAATTTTTAAATGATTAAAATACTGTTGTTGATTACTTGCGGCATTACGGTTTTTCTGATATTTTTTTCAATTATATCGGTAATTAAAGGTAGTAAAAATAATAAAAAAAACAGAAATCTTAATTTAAAATTTAAAGAGATGACCTTTTTAAAAAAGAGAATATTTATGGCTGTCATCATTTTTTTCATAACGGTGATAATTCTGCAAAATACTATCTTTGCTTTAATCGCCTTCATATTATACATTTATTTTGATTGGCATATTCAAAATAACAAATCCAAACAAATGGCCGTTCTGATAGATAAACAAGTCATAGAAGCTCTAACTATCATTAAAAATTCCGTACAATCCGGACAATCTTTAGCACAGGCTATGGGTACGACTGGAGAAGAATTAAAAGAACCTATTAAAAGTGAGTTTATTAAAATGTCTGAAAGTCTTTCTTTGGGAGCAAGTTTTGACAAGGTTTTAATCAACGCATCGGAGAACGCACCAAGTAGAGAATTCAAACTTATGATAGACACCATACGCATATCAAAAGATTCAGGTGCAAGTCTTACTGGCATATTTGATAGAATAATTTTGGCGACTTCGCAAAGGTCCGCCATGCGAGCGAAAGTTGATGCTTTAACAGCGCAGGGAAGAATGTCCGGAAATATAGTGAGCGTTATACCTTTTTTTGTCATTTTAATGATGTATACTATTGAGCCTGATATGATGAGATCATTATTTACCACTCTTGCTGGAAATATGCTTCTGTTTATAGTGGTTATAATGGTGTTAACCGGTTCTTTTGTAATAAGAAAATTAACGGAGATAGATTTCTGATGTTTTTATTATTGTTTTGCGTTTCATTGTTTATAGCCATTTTTTTTGCCGCAGATATTTTTCTTGCAGGAATCACTACTATGGAAACTGAGGGAAAAGTACACAATGCCGTTGAAAAGAAAAAGAGTAAAAGTTTTATAATACCTGTAATTTTGCGCTGGGCTGACGGAATCGGTTTTTTATTTTCAAAAATCAAATATAAAAAATTTCAAAACTATATGCAAAAACTTCAGTCGGATTTAACCGCTCTCGGCGGTGATTATGAGAAATTTGACTCACATCAACATTTTGCCTTGTGTTTATTTTCGATGTTTACTGGAATACTTTTCTGCGTGTGTTTTATAAGTACGGATATTATACTCATAGTTATAATTGCAGTTTTATTTTTTTCTTTGCCGATTATAAAAGTAAAAGAGGCCGTAAAAAGGAGAAGAGAAGCTGTTCTTAAACAACTTCCGGATATGGCAGATTTGTTATCTGTCATGATGGAGTCAGGTTTGGATTTTTTCAGCGCCGCCGATAAAGTCATTACAATTTTAAAGGGACCTCTTGCCGATGATTTCAAAGATTCTTTGGCAAAAATCTCACTCGGATACGACAAAAAAGCAGCTTTAAACGAAATGGTCGTCAAAAGTGGAGTAGAACAGCTCGGATTTTTTATCAGAACTATTAATATGGCTTTAGATGCCGGAGTTGGCATGTCCGACACTTTAAAAAGGCTCGCCGAACAAATGAGGATGGAAAGAACCGCCGCGGCAGAAAAAAAGGCGCAGGAAGCGCCGATAAAAATGCTTATTCCTCTGGTACTTTTTATATTTCCGACGATATTTATAGCTATTTTTGGTCCCATCGTAATAAATTTTGTACAAACCGGCGGATTTTAAACTCTATGACAACAGTATATCTAAAATCCTTAAATAGTAAAAATTGTATTTAAGATGTTAAATATTGAGGAAGAGATATATCTTTTTTAATCTTGATAGGCTGCATGTTTCTTTCTGTAGAACAAAATATTCTTATACACAAGACCGCTTTTGTTTGATATAATAGAAAAAAGTCTTATGATTTTAAAAAAATTATAATATATTGAGACATTCTATGCAGGATTTCATTCCCATTTATAAGATAAAGAGGAAATAAAATGAAAAAAAAGAAATTGATTTTTATTTTTTGCTGGTTTGTTTTTGCTTCTGTATTTCTTTACGGATGTGGCAATGGTAATATTTTTTCTTGGGCGCACAATTCCGGCAGCGGCGATTATGCTTCATTGATGTCGGATGGCGATGCCGCCATGAAAGATAAAAATTATAAAGATGCCGAAAAATATTATTATGGCGCCATGAATAAAAAACCAGATGATAAGGAAGCAATTTACGGTTATTGTTCGGCTGTTTTTGCGGATGCGGTAAATCCAATATTTACCGATATCGTTAATACTATAATTAACGAAGAGTCAGGGGGAAAGCTTTTTGAGAATTTAGATCGTAACAAATTAACAAATTTGGAAGATGCTCTAGAAAAAGTTGTCGGTAAAAATAACGATCTGCTTTCAAAAGTGGTTGATGACGGCGATATTTCATATAAAGAAGGTATGGTTGATAAGAATTTAAATGCCGCCGTTTCCTATCTGCTTTACGGTGTATTACAAATAATAAATAGCCCTGACCCTGATATCAAAAATGCAATTATATTTGATAATAATTTTGAAATTGATTCTATTCCAGATTATAATGATCAAAGTGCCAGCCCAGCAGTGAGAAATGCAATTTCCGAACTGATTGCCTATGTAGAAAAAGCGTACAAATGTGTAGAAAGAATTTCTTCGGATTACGGAATAGATACTTCCCTTATAGAAGATGTCCGAAAAAATAATATGAATATTAGAGAAGGTTTAATAAATAAAGGATATACAGTTAATTTTTAACTACTATTAAGGAATAAAAATATGAAAAAATGTCTACTTTGTCTCTTGTCAGTGCTTTTTCTTTTTGCTTCCGGCAGCGTTTTCGCTTTTGAAGACAGCCAGGCTTTGATAAAAGGAATTCGTCCGATGAGTATGGGCGGAGCGTTTACGGCTGTAGCAGATGATGAAAATGCTTTTTTTTATAACCCGGCAGGCATAATGTATAGGAAAGGAAGTCTGTTGCAGATATTTGGCATAGATTTTTCGGTTAATACGGCAATTTTTGATTTTGCGAATTTTTTAAATGACAATAAAAGCGATCTAGAGGATTTTGATTCTCTCAATTCAGAAGATCAATCGGAATTGTTAAAAAAAATTAACGATCAGATGATAGATCTTTCTCCGAATGTACTTTTTTCTCTTCCCAATTTTGCTTATATTTCAAAACCTATAATGATTTCTGATAATTATTTGTCGTGGGGTGCTGGATTGTTTACCTTGTTCAATGCAAATTTTAAATTTAATCAAAGCATGATAGTTCCGAATTTTTCATATCTTGCTGAAGTTACGGCTGTGGCGGCCATACCGATTTCTTATAGAATTGATTCTTTAAAGGCTTTAAAGATGCCTGGAAAATTATCCATCGGTACAAGTTTTAAATATATATACAGAGGCAGAGCTTCCGAGTCAAATATGTCGGTTGTTGAGTTTGAAGATATGAGCATTCCGTATCAGATAGGCAGCGGTTATGGAGTTGATTTCGGATTAATTTATCACTTAAATCCGAGATGGAATTTCGGTATGCAGCTTACCGACGCTTTTTATACGAATATAGAATACGATAAATATGAAGATGACGACAATCCCGTTAAGTCGAAATCTGCATATACCGCTGGGATACGTCCCGAATGGAACATAGGCGTTGCGTATTTCCCGGACAGAATTTATTATTGGTCGGGAAAATATTTTGAAACAGATAAAAGATTTACTTTTGCCGCCGATTTGACGGATATAGCAAACGGCGATGAAACTCTGACAGACTCCTTTTGGAAAAAACTTCACTTTGGTGTGGAATATAAACTCGCTCCCTTTGCTCTAAGAGCCGGTTTTAACTCCGGATACCCTACCGTCGGAGCAGCTGTTGCTACAAATGTCGTTCAGCTTGAATATGCATTTTATGGAGAAGAAGAAGGCAGGTACGCAGGACAGCAGCCTTCATGGTTCCACAGAATTCTTTTCTCAGTAAAAATAGGAGAAAATAAAGGAAGAGCTTATGGAAAATCTTATGAAAAAGAAAAATCAAAAACTGAAAGTTCAGATGAAAAAATAGAGGATGATTCCGACATAAATGAAATTTCTAGCGCAGAATCAGAAAAAGAAAATTTAGAAGATATTAAGCCTGCTGAAATACCTAAAGATGCAAAAGAAATAATCAGCAAAGCCGCGGAAATAATGGAGATTAAATAAAAACATTACTTTCGTTCATCTCCGATTTTACCGATGCAGTTATTGTCGCATAAAATTGAAAGTTTGGCTTAAAATTAGTAAAATTACCGCTGTTGATACTTTGACCATTGTGCGGGCGTAGTTTAGTGGCAGAATGAAAGCTTCCCAAGCTTTAGATGTGGGTTCGATTCCCATCGCCCGCTTTTTTATTCTGAATTTTTCCGATAGGCTTATTTAAATTTCCACTAAAATTGTAAACCTCAAAGTCTAGTATCGATAAGCAGTTCCCATATATATGCTTAGAGGAAGAAATGGCAAAACTTGAAATATACAAATACGGCGATAAAATTTTGAGAAAAAAGACGGAAAGCGTAGTCGAAATAAACGAAGAAATAAAAAAACTTATTTCGGACATGTTTGAGACCATGTATGCCGCGCCAGGAGTGGGGCTTGCGGCTTCGCAGATAGGAATTTTGTTGAGAATCTGCGTTATAGACGTGCATCCCGACGGTAAAAGCGCTCCTTTGGCTATGATAAACCCGGAAATTATTGAAGGTGAAAATAAAATTCTTGCAGAAGAAGGCTGTTTGTCTTTTCCCGGTTTGTATGAAAAAGTTAAAAGATTTGAAAGAGTTACCGTCGAATATATGGACTTAGACGGCAAGAGGCTCAGAATTAAATCTGAAGGCTTTTTAGCAAAGGCCGTTCAGCATGAAATAGATCATCTTTACGGAAAACTTTTCATAGATTACTTGCCGGATTTTAAGAGAAAAATAATGGAAAGAGAAATTAAACGCATTAAAAAAGCAGGTTTATGGTGAAAATATTATTTTTTGGCACGGCTTCAATTTCGGCAGCATTTTTGGAAAGTCTGCATAACAATAAGCATGAAATACTTTGCGTTACGATGCCTGATAAACCGGCTGCAAGGGGACAAAAACTGACTGTTCCCACGGTAAAAATATTTGCCTCACAGCACGGCATACAATGCATTCAGCCGTTGAAATTTACTTCTGAAGTTGTTGAGATTGTGAAAAATTTTAATGCCGACGTGGGCGCCGCGGTCGCGTATGGAAAACTGATTCCCGAGTCCGTATTTTCCTGTCCGAAATACAAAACTTTTAATATTCATTTTTCGCTTTTGCCGAAATACAGGGGAGCAGCTCCTGTACAGTACGCGATTTTAAACGGAGAAACGGAAACGGGCGTATCTTCTTTTTATCTTGAAAAAACTCTCGATACTGGCGATATAATAATATGTAAAAAGTGTTCAATCAACATAGACGATACGTCGGAAACTCTTTTTAATAAGCTTATTCCACTAGGAATTGCAGCGATGAACGATACTTTAAAGATTTTGGAATCGGAAAATGTTAAAGCTCTTCCTCAGCAAGGAGAGTCTTCATATGCGCCAGCTATTAAAAAAGGAGATGGTTTGATAAATTGGAATTGCGATGTAAAAAGTATATATAATAAAATAAGGGCGTTTTATCCGTGGCCGTGCGGATTTTCAATAGTTTCAAAAGGAAAACTTGAGGGTAGTCGCATAAAAATAATCAAAGCGGAAATCCTTGAGAAAAACACGATAAATGAAGATTATGGATATGTATATTCGATAGAAAAAAATAAAGGTTTTAGCGTATCATGCGCAAAAGGCAAGCTTTTGGTAACCAAAGTTCAACCGGAAAATAAACCCGTTATGGACGCGTGGGCTTTTATTTACGGCAGGCAGCTTGCAAAAGGGGACGGGTTAAGCTAGTGAGGGTTTTAATGTAAATTAAACGGAGGCATAATATGTCGGAAATAAATCTTACCGAAACAAATTTTTCAAAAGAAGTACTAGAGTCAGATGAGCTTGTAGTAGTTGATTTTTGGGCGCCGTGGTGCGGTCCGTGCAAAATGCTTTCTCCCATTATAGAAGAGCTTGCAAAAGAATACGAAGGCAGAGCAAAGATATGTAAGCTTAATACGGATGAAAATATGAACATAGCTTCGAAATACCAGATAGCTTCAATTCCGTGCATAATTTTGTTTAAAGGCGGTTCTGCTGTTCAAAAAATAATAGGTTTTAGGCCTAAAAATGATATAAAAAAGGTAATTGATAATGCAATATAAAAAAATATTTTTATTTTTTGCTTTTTTGATGTTTACTGTAGTTTACGCATATGCGCAGCAAGCTCCAGATTTTACTCTTCAGGATACAAATGGTAAAGCCGTTACTCTGTCAGACTATAAAGGTAAGGTCGTTTTTATTGATTTTTGGGCAAGCTGGTGTCCTCCCTGCATATCTTCAGTGCCGGCGGTAAAATATCTGCATAAAAAGATGTCGGCAAATCAAGATGTTGTAGTTCTGGGAATTAACAGCGGAGAGGATGCAAAAACCGTTGCGAGTTTTATGAACAATATGGGAATCGATTATCCGAATTTGTATTCAAACAATTCGGTGATACAAAAGTATAAAATAACTGGAATACCCGCTTTTTTTATAATAAATAAAAACGGAGAAATCGTAAAAAAATATAGCGGTTATAGAAAAAATTTAGAGAAAGAATGGTATGAAGAAATAGAAAAATTGTTGAAATAGAAAAGCAAGACTGCCTGTAAAAGAATCAGTTTTTTAAAACAGTTTACAGATATTGAAATTGAAAAATATAAAATTTCTCTTAATTTACAAACGGGATATATAAATGTTATATGATGTTATCATTATAGGCGGTGGTCCGTCAGGTTTGACTGCCGCCGTTTATGCTTCAAGAGCAGGGCTTTCGACTTTGCTTATAGAAAAAGCCGGCTGTGGTGGTCAAATGGCAATTACGGATTTGCTTGAGAATTATCCTGGATTTAACGGAATAAATGGATTTGAACTGGCTATGAAATTTGAAGCGCAGGCAAAAGAGTTTGGAACAGAAATAATTTATGATGAAGTGCTGGAATTGGAACTTAACGGCGATATTAAGCATGTTATTACTGTCAACGACAAATACAGCGCAAGAACCGTAATTATTGCCGCAGGGACAAACGTTAAAAGACTCGACATTAGTGGAGAAGAGAAATTTATCGGCAGCGGAATATCTTTTTGTGCTACGTGCGACGCGCCTTTTTTTAGAGATAAAGACATTCTGGTGGTAGGCGGTGGAGATTCGGCTTTGCAAGAAGCTATTTATCTTGCAAAATTTGCTAAAAACGTTACCATTGTTCACAGGAGAGACGCGTTCAGGGCAGCAAAGATTCTGCGAGAGCGAATTCTGACTTATCCAAATATTTCGATAATGTATAATACTATTCCTCAGGAAATAATAGGAACGGATGCCGTAGAAGGAGTGAAGTTGAAAAACATGAAGACAGAAGAAATTCGAATATTAAAAGTTCAAGGTGTTTTTGTTTTTATAGGTTTAATTCCTAACACCGGCTTTATATCGTATATGACGCTGGACGAGTTCGGTTATATTATTACCGACGATAATATGAAAACTTCAATTAAAGGGGTTTTTGCCTGTGGTGATATAAGAAAAAAAGATCTTAGGCAGATTGTTACGGCAGCTTCCGATGGAGCTCAAGCCGCAATTTCGGCTCAGTATTATATTGAAAAGTTCTTAAAATAACAATGAAAAAATTCTACATAATTGATGGCAACGCGTACATACATAGAGCTTATCACGCTCTGCCGCCTCTTTCCACGTCGTATAATCAACAGGTAAATGCAGTTTACGGTTTTATAAAGCTTTTATTAAAAATAAAAAATACTTTTAAGCCCGATTATATCGCCGTCTGTTTCGATTATCCTGCGAAAAATTTCAGGCATGATATATTTCCCGAATATAAAGCTCACAGAAAACCTTTAGATGAAGCTCTAATAAGTCAAATGCCGATTGCCAGAGAAGCGGTGAAAGCTTTAAATATTGTAGAGATTGAAGAGAAAGGCTATGAGGCCGATGATTTAATAGCGGCAATAGCAAAAAACAATAAAAAAGAAAAAATAGAAACGGTAATAGTTACGGGAGACAAAGATATTTTGCAGCTGGTAGAAAACGATTATATTCTCGTGTGGAACGATTCAAAAGATATAAAGTTTGATGAAGAAAAAGTCGAAGAAAAATTTGGAGTAAGACCTAAACAGCTTGCCGACGTATTTGCTTTGATGGGAGATGCTTCCGATAATGTGGCAGGAGTTAAGGGAATAGGTGAAAAAACTGCTGTTAAACTTATAAAAGAGTACGGCACTCTAGAAAACGTTTTAAAAAATGTGAAATCCATTAAAGGAAATATGGGAAAACTCTTGGATCAGGGAAAAGAAGACGCGATAAAAAGCAAAAAATTGGTGGAACTTACTGGAGACATTGGAATTGTAAGTAACAAAAGCGAGGAGGCTTATGCAAATAAGGAACTGGATTTAAGCAAAGCCTTGTCTTTTTTTAAAAAATACGAATTTAACAGTCTTATAGATAAGTTTTGTGGTAAAACTGGAGAAAAAGAGCTGTCGGCAAAAAAAGAGGAAATTCGCGAAGACGAATACGGAGATATACAGACGGAAACAGTTACATCTTCCCGGAGAGCCGCAGAAGTAGCCAAAGAAATAGAAGAAAGCGGAATTTTTGCGTTAAAGACCGTAGGCTCGTCTGCCGATTCTTTAAAAGCGCAGATTGTCGGTGTATCGGTGTGTATTAAAAATAAAGTTTTTTACATTCCAGTATGTCATAATGATTTTATATCCGAACAAATCGGCATTGACGAATTTAAGAAGATTTTTTCTCATGTTTTATCTTCTGAAAAAGTAAAGAAAACAGGTCATGATTTAAAACATGAAAGAAATATATATGCATTAAACGGCATTGAAATGCATGGCATATATTTTGACATAATGCTGGCCTCATATTGTTTAAATCCCGCTAAACCCCATGACATGTTGTCGATGTCAAAAGAATATCTAAATTCGGAAGCAGGAGATGACAGCTATCTCAGAAAAGCTTCTAAAAAAATCCTGCCTGCAGATTCCTCGATAGAACAAACTGCCCATTACGCGAATTCGATTTCTTTTTGCGCGTATCGTATTTTTAAATTATTTGAAAGAGAGATAAAAGATAAAAAAATATCAGAGCTTTTTTATAATATTGAAATGCCGCTTCTTAAAATTCTCTCGGAGATGGAGATTGCCGGCATTAAAGTTGATACAGAATTTCTGGGCGGATTGGATAAAAAAACGTCCTGTGAGGTTAAAAATATAGAAAACAATATTTACAAAATTTCCGGAGAAGAATTCAATATTAATTCTCCAAAACAGTTGTCTGCCGTAATGTTTGAAAAACTTAATCTTCCGGTTATAAAAAAGACTAAAACCGGCTATTCTACCGATGAAGAAGTTTTAAATGAGCTTTCTTCTTATGAGTTTGCGTCGGAAATTTTAAAGTTCAGGGAATTGCAGAAACTTAAGAGCACTTATATAGATCCGATAAGAGAGTACTGCCTGTATTACGGCGGCAGAATTCATACGATATTTAATCAAGCGGTTACGACTACCGGAAGATTGTCTTCTACGGAGCCCAATTTGCAAAATATTCCGATTAAATCTGAATACGGCAGAGAGTTCAGAAAAGTTTTTGTCCCGGAGAGAAATAAAATATTCATTTCTGCTGATTATTCGCAGATAGATCTGCGCGTTTTGGCTCATATATCAGCAGATAAAAAACTGATAGAGGCTTTTAAGCGCGGATACGACATTCACGCCGCTACGGCCAGAGAAGTTTTTAACATAGCGGACGGACAGCCTCTGAGTGACAATTTAAGAAGCGCTGCAAAGTCTATAAATTTTGGAATAGTGTACGGAATGTCTCCTTTTGGGCTGTCAAAACAGCTTAATATCGCATTTGCAAAAGCAAAGGAGTATATCGATGGATACTTTGTCAGATATGGCGGCGTAAAGAAATGGATGGAGAAAATTGTTGAAGATGCCACGGAAAATGGCTATGTTTCCACAATTACCGGCAGAGTCAGATATATGCCAGAGCTTAAATCTTCAAATGTACAGATAAGAGCCGCAGGGGAAAGAATGGCGATGAATACTCCGATTCAGGGAACTTCGGCGGATATTATTAAAATAGCGATGATAAACATATATAATGAAATAAAAGTGAACAAACTGCATTCTCTGATGCTTTTGCAGGTTCATGACGATTTGTTATTCGAAGTTCCGCAAGATGAAAAAGACATTATGATAAAAATAATCAAAAATAAAATGGAAAATGCGGTAAATCTTTCCGTTCCACTGGTTGTAGATGTTAAAATTGGAAAAAACTGGGGAGAGATGAAGAAATGATAATAGGACTTACGGGTGGCATAGCCATGGGAAAAAGTGAGAGTGCGAAACATTTTAAAAAAATGGGCGCCTACATAATAGACGCCGATGAGATTTCTCATGAGCTTACGGCAAAAGGGATGCCCGCCCTTGATGAACTTGTAAAATATTTCAGCAAAAACATATTGCGCAAAGATGGCGCTTTAAACAGAAAAAAACTTGCCGAAATAATTTTTACCAATCCAGAGTCGAAACTTAGGGTCGAAAAAATTTTGCATGCGTACATAATTTCATGCATTAATAAAATAATCGCAAAAAAATATAAAAGGCGCAATATAGTAATAGACGCACCTCTTCTTTTTGAAGTCGGACTAGACAGAATATGCGACAAGATAATCGTAATTTGGGCTCCTTATGACGTGCAGTCAAAAAGGCTTGCCAGTCGTGACAGGTTAAACGAAGAACAGGTAAAGAAAAGAATAGACTCCCAAATGTCGATAGAGAAAAAAACAGGATTAGCGGATTATGTCGTTGACAATACGGGTTCAAAAGCGGCATTGGGCAGAAAAATAAAGGAGCTGTATTTGTTATTGACAACCAGAATAAAATGATATATAATTTGTCATCTTATAACATTCACTGAAAATCATTAAAATAACCCATAGGAAAATTAAATAAATCAAGAATTGTCATTTCCGCTTCTTTATGCTTTCCCAAAAAATATTCACCATAACCAATATTATAATTATAGCTATCAACATGAAACTCTGGAGGAGTTAATGGAAAAAGAGAAATCCATGGACGTATCGGTTTTGTCTAAAAGAACAATGGCAGAACTTACAAAGCTTGCAAAAGAACTTAAGCTTGACTCGGTAGCCGGCTTAAGAAAACAAGAGCTTATTGCGAAAATACTGGAAGCCCAGACAAAAGAAAATAGTCTGGTTTACGATGAAGGAGTTCTTGAAATTCTTCCCGATGGATTCGGTTTTTTACGTTCTCCTGATTATAATTATCTTCCGGGCCCGGACGATATATACATATCTCCTTCACAGATAAAAAAGTTTGCTTTAAGAAAAGGTGATACGGTTGCCGGATATGTTCGTCCACCGAAAGAACAAGAGCGTTTTTTTGCATTGTTGCAGGTAAAATCTATCAACGGTCAGGAAAATCTTGAAAATATAAGAGAGCGTTCTCTCTTTGATAATTTAACTCCTCTATATCCTAATGAAAAAATAGTTATGGAAACGAAAAAAGAAGAAGTCTCAACGCGTGTAATAGATATGCTTGTTCCGATAGGTAAAGGTCAAAGAGTTTTAATAAACGCCGCGCCGAGAACTGGAAAAACCGTTTTGCTTCAGAAAATTGCGAATGCCATAACCGAAAATAATCCAGATATAATTCTTATGGTTCTTCTTATAGATGAAAGACCGGAAGAAGTTACGGACATGCAGCGTTCCGTCAATGGAGAAGTCATATCTTCGACATTTGACGAACCTTCGGACAGACATATTCAAGTTGCTGAAATGGTAATTGAAAAAGCTAAAAGAATGGTTGAAAACGGCAAAAACGTTGTAGTTCTTCTCGATTCCATAACGAGATTGGCAAGGGCGTATAATACTGCAATTCCGTCAAGTGGAAGAGTTCTTTCCGGAGGACTTGATTCGAACGCTTTACAGAGACCCAAAAGATTTTTTGGAGCGGCGCGAAATATCGAAGAAGGCGGAAGTCTGACAATAATAGGAACAGCTTTGGTTGAAACCGGCAGCAGAATGGACGATGTTATTTTTGAAGAATTTAAAGGAACCGGCAACTGTGAAATTTATCTTGACAGAAAACTTGCCGACAGAAGAGTGTTTCCTGCCATAGATTTACTGCGTTCCGGCACAAGAAAAGAAGAACTGCTGTTGAATGAAGATGAAAAAAATAAAATGTGGATATTGAGAAAGTGGATGAGCTCAATGAATTCTATAGAAGTAATGGAAGAGCTTACGAAGAGAATGCTTACTTCAAAATCAAATAAAGATTTCCTTAAGCAAATGGAGTTGTCAAGTCTTGAAGGATTATGAAATGTTCAAAAAAGGTATTAGCGAAGAGCAGCACAATTTAATAGTTTCAAAGACAAAAACGACAAAGAAGATATATGGAATAGAATGGAAAATATAAGAAAATTGATAGAGCGGTGATGACTAGATTAAATCTCAAAAATGCTAAAACAATATAATTTATATACTTATACCTCAGAGGTTTAGAATGCCGCCGGCATTTTGGAATATATCGGAAAGAATTAAAAAAAATGATTTTCCTTTTTACTGTTTGCTGGCTGTTTTATCTTTATCCGTTTGTGGTGGATTTGTTTTTTCCGTTACATTCCAATCGGTTTTATTTATTATTCTTATTACCTGTTTTGCCTTTATATTTATAAAAAAAAAATTAAAAAATAATAATATATTTATTTTTATGTCTCTTCTTTTGACCGCCATATTTTTATCTTATCTTGGTGCGGATTTTCAGGTAAATGTCAGAAATGTGTCTTTGGGTTTTTTAAATGCGGTAATAGCTTTTTTTATAATGCTTTATGCGGATAACAGAAATAAGGAAAACGTTCTCCTCTCTCTTTTATTTTTAGGTTTGTGGGTTTCTTTTCTTTTATTTATTCAAATTTTTACAGGAAATAATATTGAACAGTCCGCATTTCTTAATATCAATATTATCTCCGGGTTCCTGCTTGTTGTTTATACTTTGGCTTTAGGGTTTACGGAAAAAAATAAGTATCCTGTTTTTTTTCTATCCGTGTCTTTAATAATTTTTTTTGCAATAGCGGTTACTCATTCAAGAACGGCAGTAGTTCTTGCTTATGCTGTGACCGTATTTTATTTTTTAATAATCAGGAAAAACAACTACTTCCATATTTTTTTTATAGCAGTTTCATGTATTTTAATTGCAGGCATTGTTTATGCTTTTTATACAAAAACTGGATTACAGAGCTTATCCGAAAGATTTATATGGTGGAAAACAGCTTTGTTTATGTTTAAAGAAAATGCACTTTTTGGTGTGGGGTTCGGAAATTACGGTGCGTTGTTTTTATATTACAGGCCGGAACCTGTTTTGAACACTTTGTTTGCGCACAATATATTTTTGCAGCTTCTTGCCGAAACAGGCATATTTGGAATAATATCTTTTGCTGTAGTTTTTTATATTATGGGAAAGAATGCCGTGATTTCATTTAAAAATAAGAATGCGGATTTAATTTACATGAAATCCGTTGTGGCAAGTATTATAATTTTTCTTATTTTCAATATCATGGAGTACAGCTTTTATATTCCCGCCTGTTTAACGACATTTTTTGTCCTTTGCGGGTTTTTATGCCATTGTGAAACTGAAAGGAGAAAAAAGAGTTTTGCATTTTCGGCCGTGGTTGCTGCAGTTGTATTGTTTGCAATTTATACGGTTGTTCCTTTTGCCGTTGCGGAACAATATTATAAAAATGGACAGAGATATGCGTCAAAAAAAGATTATAAAAAAGCACGGGAACAATATCTGAAAGCTGTAAAGTATGATGGTAAAAATCCAGAATATCTCCATCAGGCGGCAGATTGCAGTTTTGGGCTTTATATTTTGAGTTCACAGATGGAAAAACATTATTTGCAGGATACTATAAATTTTGAATCGCAGTCCGAAAAATTATATACTCATTCCGCGCAGATAAAATCTGGACTTGCAAATCTTTATAGATTGTCTGCGGATATGCAAAATGCGCAAAAATACTCCGAAGCGGCGCTTAAATGCGATAAATTTAATCCCAATTACGAGATTATTCATTGAAGATAACGGCTTTTATTAGTGATATTTATGTTTAACAGCAATGCATTTGCTCAAATTCCTTTCAGTTTGAGAGTTAAAAAGACTGTTGCAAGAATAATGCCAATACTGGAAAAAGAGTTTCGAAATAAAAAATTAAAGTTTGGTGCAGATGTTTTTGTAAGGATATTAAAGGAAGAATATATTTTGGAAGTGTGGGTCAATGATGGACGACAATATTCTCTTTTGAAAGAATATCCCGTATTATTCGGGAGGACTTGGTACGAAAACTAAAATTGGGTATCAAAAAAGTCCCGATGAAAATTTTGAAAGGCATAAAAACAGCTCTAATATTTCTTCTTGGAAAGAACTTTCCGAAGGGTACGGATATTTTGATAAAACCGGAATTCCACCGAAAATGCTTGTAAAACGCTAAAGTGCAGTATTATGTGTCTGAAAATACATAAAAGGAGACGTGAGTCAAAATGCAAGCCTTAAATTTAATGAGAAAATATAAAAAGGCCTTTTTCTTTTGTTTTTTATTGGCATTGATAGCGATAGTGTATTTTCGCAGCTTAAAATATGATTACACTTACTTTGATGATGATGTTCTTGTTATTCTCAATCATGATTTTATTTCGAATTATAAAAATATTCCAAAATTTTTTCTCAAAGGTGCGTTTTATACGGGCGATAATTCTTTCTATAGGCCCATTTTAACCCTGTCATTTTCCATAGACTCTATGATTGCTGGCAAAAATCCTTTTATGTACCATCTTACTGGATTGCTGCTTCATATTTCCGCAGTTTTTTTGATTTTTGTTTTTTTGAGAAAACTTGAATTCAATGAAATGCTAGTTTTTCTTTTTACGTCGATCTTTGCAGTGCATCCGGCGTTTGCTCATGCAGTTGCATGGATTCCCGGAAGAAACGATTTATTGCTTACCGTCTTCGTTCTGCTTTCATTAATTTTCTTATTTGACTATTTTAATAAGGAAAAGAAAAACACCGTAAAAATATTTATGGCGCTTTTTTTGTTTGCTCTTGCTGTATTTACGAAAGAGAGTGCAAGCACAATGGTTGCGGTTATGCCTGTATTTATGTTTTTATTTTGTAAAAATATCCGTAAAAAGGATTATATTGTTGTTTTTACGGCCTCTGCTCTGATTTTTTGCGCTTATATAGGATTGAGAATTTATGTTTTGACGGGCAATGCCGCGGAAATTACTTTCGATTTTTTAAAGACAATAAAATCTATTCTGATTTATTGTGAATATCTTGTTATTCCTTACCGCATATATCTTTTTCCAGATAATATAGATTTGAATTTTTTGACATTTTTTTCAAGTTTAATGGCATTTGTTCCACTGATGGCTTCTTTATTTTTTAATATAGGAAGAAAAAAAGTCATTTTGTTCGGTGCGTTTTGGTGCTTAGTATTTTTAATGCCCTCTTTTATGGCATCAGAACGTATAATTTCATTTCTGCCTCATAGACTATATGTAATATCAACGGGATTTATAATCATGTTTATAGAATTTTTTAGTTCTGCGTCAGAAAAATTCAAGCCTGCTGGAAAATACGTTATTTTTTTGCTTTTTATATTTATAAGTCTATTTACATGGTCGTCTTGTATTCATGTGAAGAAATTCCAAAATAAATATATTTATATTTCACATGCAATAAGCGAACAGCCGCAGTCCAATATGTTGAGATGTAAAATGGCACAGTACTATGCGGAAAACGGAAAATATGAAGAAGCTAGACGAGAACTTGCTAAAGTAACAAGCAAAGACGGAACTTATAGCAGCGTTTATTACGAAATGGCCGGATATGTCTTTTCGCTTGAAGGCCGTTATGACAGAGCGATTGAACTTTTTGAGCAACTTATTGAACTCTTTCCCAAACATGAGTCCGCTTTAAATAATATGAGTGAAATATATTTTTTGAAAGGTGAATATGGCAAAGCTTTGGGATATGCAGAAAGACTCATTGAAATTCGTCCTGAACGTTCGGATTACAAAATTCATTATGCTAAAATTAAAAATAAGTATGACAATATATCGGAGAATAAATAGTCCGCTTATAAAAAAGAATTTCTTTTATATAAGCTGAAGACGACTTCAAGTTGTTAATACGACAGTAGAATTAAAAA
Organism: Candidatus Endomicrobium procryptotermitis; assembly: GCA_031279415.1. Lineage (NCBI taxonomy): Bacteria > Pseudomonadati > Elusimicrobiota > Endomicrobiia > Endomicrobiales > Endomicrobiaceae > Endomicrobium > Candidatus Endomicrobium procryptotermitis. The sequence goes on from JAITIP010000018.1 coordinate 190,943, forward strand.
TCTCCTGTGGTGTGAAATAATCAAGGCATTTGCAATTTCATCTTGCGATATAGTATCAAAATTTATTCCTTTTGGAAAAAATGACACTGCCTGCTGCAATAGCTGCTGTTGTTTGCAAAAGCAAAACTGTTATCAACCCACTGAAAAAGAGGGAGAAGATAGTCGACAAAAAAGCAGGCGTTCACTAAACAAAACAAAAGAAGCAATAGAAAAAGAAATAACAACTTGTTATTTCTTTTTCTATGAATGTGTGCGACGTAGCTGCGGGGTAGTCTTTTTTTGTCCTAGTGGGCGGTTTACACAAGGCATATTTAAATGTGTTGGCATTGTGATTGCCTGCTAAGGCTTGCCGTTGTGAATTGCCCACTGCAAAGGACACTCCGTGCCGCGCACCCTTCTCAAGAGGGGAAGTGCTAGCGCACGGCAATTTATAACAACGTACGACAAAGACAAATTAAAGACAAAACCTTCTTCTGTATAAAGTTCTTTGTGGTGTATTCATAATAATAAATATAGTATTACTTTTTCATAGTTTTAACTTGGGTTCCTGCCTTCATGAGAAAAACTAAATATTGCTCAAACACAAATAAAAGTGTAAAATCATAAACATAAATGAAACCTTTTAAAAAAGGAGGACAATATGGCTGAGAAAGTCGGAATTATTACGTCGGGCGGAGATGCACCTGGAATGAATGCAGCGATAAGAGCCGTTACCAGATATGGCATTTCGCTGGGTTATCAGATTGTGGGAATAAGAAGAGGATTCAAAGGTCTTCTTGATGATGAATTTATAACTCTCACTCTGCGTTCCGTCAGTGGTATAATAAATTCCGGAGGAACGATATTGCATACGGGAAGATGTCCTGAGATGAAAACTAAAACCGGCATGAACAGAGCGGTAAAAACCATAAAAGAACTCGGTTTGTGCGGATTGATAATTATAGGTGGAGACGGTTCTCTTGCAGCTGGGCACGCTTTGTCAAAGCGAGGAATAAAAGTTATTAATATTCCGGCTTCAATAGATAATGATATATATGGAACGGATGAAACTGTAGGTTACGATACCGCCGTGAATACAGCCGTAGAAGCTATAGACAAAATAAGAGATACGGCGACAAGTCATGACAGGATTTTTATCGTAGAAGTTATGGGAAGAGAACATGGATTTTTGACGCTTGACGTGGGTATTGCGGCGGGCTGCGAATTCATAGTCGTGCCAGAAATGAAATATGATATAAAAAAACTTGCCGATGAGCTTATCAGAGGTAAAGAAAGAGGAAAAACTTCGGAAATCATAGCTTTTGCAGAAGGTGTCGGCTCTTCAGTGGATTTTGCAAAAAAAATTGAGAAAATGACTGGACTTGAAGTAAGAGTCAGCAATCTCGGATACATTCAGCGTGGAGGACGGCCTACGGCAAGAACCAGAATACTCGCTTCAAAATTCGGTTTTATGGCGATACATTTGTTTCATAAAAAGAAATACAATATGCTTATCGGTATGACTGATGGAAAGGCTTCCTGCATGCCGATTCCTCGCGCGATAAAATGCGAAAAGTCGTTCAATGAAAAAGAATTAAAAATATTGAGAAATCTATCAATCTAAAAGGAAATGATGCTGATGAAAGAAGCATTGGAAATGATTAAGAGAGGCACAAACGAAATTATCGATGTAAAAGAACTTGAAAAAAAACTTTTTTCCGGAAGAAAACTCAGGATTAAACTTGGTGTGGATCCTACTGCTCCGGATTTGCATTTAGGACATACCGTAATAATAAACAAACTCAAAACTTTTCAGGATTTGGGACATCAAATAGTGTTTTTAATCGGCGATTTTACTGCAAAAATCGGCGACCCTTCGGGTCGTTCAGAAACGCGTCATATGATGACGGATGGACAAATAGCGGAAAATACTAAAACTTATACCGAACAGGTTTTCAAAATTTTGGACAAAAGTAAAACAGAAGTTGTATATAACAGCAAATGGCTGGGAGAGCTTGGGATAACGGGGTTGCTTAAACTTGCGGCAAAAAACACAGTTGCGCAAATGCTTGAAAGAGACGATTTTGATAAAAGATATAAAGAAGACAAACCGATAAGCATTGTTGAATTTATGTATCCTTTGCTGCAGGCTTATGATTCCGTTGCATTGAAAGCCGATGTTGAACTCGGAGGCAATGATCAAAAATTCAACTTGCTTCTAGGAAGAGACATGCAGCGCGATTACGGACAGGAAGCTCAGATTGTGATAACCATGCCGCTGCTTGAAGGTACGGACGGCGTAAAAAAAATGTCCAAATCATACAATAATTATATAGCGTTAAATGATTCCCCGCAGGATATGTTTGGGAAAATAATGTCAATTTCCGATGGGCTTATGTACAAATATTTTGAACTTTTAACGCAAAGAAATTTAAAAGAGATGAAATCCATACACCCGAAAGAAGCAAAAATGTTTTTGGCTGAAGAAATTACGGAAAGGTATTACGGCAGCAGTGCAGCGTTTGCCGCTCGCAAAGGCTTTGAAAAAATTTTTGCCAAAAAAGATATTCCCGATGAAATAGAGGAATACAATCTGAAAGCTTCGGTTGTAAAATTGTCGGATTTGCTTGCAGAAAGCGCTATGGTTTCAAGCAAGAATGAAGCTAGAAGGCTTATCGAGCAGGGAGGCATCAAAATAGATTCACAAAAAGTCGTCGGGGATTTTGAGATAAAAATGGAAAAGCCCTTTATAATTCAAGCAGGAAAAAGAAAATTTAAAAAAATAATGCCGTCAAAATAAATAGAGGAGACTCTTATGAAAGTCAAACGTATTGCTGTGTATCTTTTAGCGATAATTTTCGCCGGAGGATTATTTGCATGTTCCGCAGCAAAGGTTACCAGAGTTGCCGCTGATGAAATAATTGATTTCAGCGGAAATTGGAATGATACAGACTCTCACCAAGTATCAGCTGAGATGATCAGAGACGCCATAGACAGACCGTGGGTCGATGAATATTTAAGAAAATTTAACAAAAAACCCAGAGTTATTGTAGGAATTGTAGTAAATAAAAGCGACGAACACATAACAACTGAAACTTTTATCAAAGATCTGGAAATTGCGCTTACTAATTCAGGAAAAGTCGTTATGGTTGCTTCAAAAGACCAGAGGGGCGAATTAAGGGAAGAAAGGGACGAACAGTCCAGAAACGCCAGAGTCGGCACCGTGAAAGCACATGGGCAGGAGACGGGCGCGGATTTTATGATTAAAGGGCAGATAAATACTATACCTGACCAAAAAAAAGGTGCCGAACTGAAATATTATCAGGTTGAACTTGAAATGATAAATATTGAAACAAACGAAAAAGTTTGGATAGGACAGAAGCAGATTAAAAAAGTGATAGCTAAAAAAAGTTACAAATAATATTATAAAAAAATGTTAAAAACTGTGAAAGTGCATCCGCTTATGGTTTTACCTGTATTATTTTTCGTGTTATTGTCGTCCGGGTGCGTTTCTAAAATGAAAAAATATTATTCGGACTTAGAAGCAAAACTCGGAGCTGGTGATTATGAGGCTGCGGCGAAATTTGTGGATAAATCTAAAGACAAATACGGTGAAAAAAATATTTTGCTTTACTATCTTGATTCGGGAATGGTCAATCATCTTGCAAAAAAATATAAAGAGAGTATAAAAAGTTTTGAGTCTGCTAAAGATAAATTTAACGAATATTACCAAAAAAGCATAGCCATTGGAGCAGCCTCAATAGTATTTAATGATAGCGCTATGCCTTATTACGGCGAAAACTATGAAAGAATTCACATAAACGTTTTTGAAGCTTTAAACTATATATTGGAATCCGACAAAAACGAGGCAGCTGTTGAAGCAAGACAGGCAAATGTTTTATTTAAAATTTTTGCTGTAGAAAAAAATTATAAGAATTTTTATAATGACGATGGCTTTGTAAGATATTTTATGGGTTTAGTTTATGAAAATGCCGGCTATCTTAACGATGCTCATGTTTCTTATTATCTCGCATTGAAAGCTTATGAAAACGGTCTTGCCTGCATAATTCCGCCACAGGATTTAATTAATGATGCTTACACTACGGCGCTGATAATGGAAATGCCCGGCAGAGCGGCAGAAATAAAATCAAACTTTCCTGATGCAAAAGAAGTTTTTGTGCCGAAAGGTCACGGAGAACTTATAATTATTGATTATAATGGAGTGATTGCGCAAAAGATAGACGATGTATTTGATATTGTTTTGTCGCAGGCATGGGTATACGTTGACAATGTTGAAGTTGACAGCGATGAAAAAGAAGAGTTTGACAAAGCCAAATCCGTAGTTATTTCGGCTTTTGCCAAAGATTATATAAAAGTGGTATTTCCAAAATATAAAAGGGTTGTTAACGATATAAAATCATTTTTTGTAACTTTTGAAGGGAAATCCACTCACGCTTATGAAGCACAAAATTTTACGGAAATTGCCGAAAAATGCCTTAAAAATGATATAGCGAAAGTTTTTGCAAAAACGGTTGCAAGAGCTGCCGTAAAATACGTTATAGGAAAAAGCGTTTCAAAAGTGGTTGAAGACAATACTAAAGGCAGTGGCTGGGGTTCTTTGACGCAGGCAGGTTTTAATATTTTTAATTCTCTGACGGCAGAGGCTGACAAACGCAGCTGGCGCACTCTTCCCGAAAATATTTTGATGGCAAGAGCATATCTTCCTGCCGGAGAAAATAAAATTACGATAAATTTTCTGGGAGTTTCCGGAGAAATTCTCTCTTCAGAAAAAATTACGGTAAATATTCAAGCCGGCAAAAAAACATTTAAAGTTTTAAGGATTACAATGTGATTAAAAAAATGGTTTTATCTTTTTTGCTTATCTGCATTCCGTGCTTTGTTTTAACTGCCGAATTTCCTTCATGGATAAAAAGCGGAAAAAGTCCGCTCTATCCGACCGAGCGGTTTCTTACCGCTGTTGGAAAAGGAGCAACCGAAAAAGAAGCCATTGCGGATTCACAAAAAAATATTATCCAAAAAGTTATGGATACTCTTATTCTTGAAGGTTTTGAAAAAGTGAAAATAAGCATTTCTCCGGCCACTTTGCTTAAAGCGTTTGAAGAAAGGTACTCTTATAATGATAAAGAAAATAGGATTTATTATGTGTTTGCAACGGTCGACAAGAATATGGCGCGCATAGATATTGAGGATGATTTGTACGCCGCAGAACAAGCTCTTCAGTACAGAACTGCCGTTTATGAAACTTCAAACATTTCCGTTGCATTGAAGATAAAAGCCGTAAACGAACTTTTGGAACTGTATGCAAGAAGGGATTCAATAGTAATGTTGAAAAAAGCTTTGTCGGAAAGCATAGTAAATACAGAAGTAGGCGCATTTGAACGTGAAAAACTTGCTATGGATAGAAAAAAGCTTTTTGAAAATATAGTCTATTATATAAACGCGGAAAATTTTAATACGGCAAAATTAGCAAAATTTATGGAAATAAATCAAATTTCTGTTCTTGGCAGACTGCCGCAGTTTCCACCGGATGGCAGCAAAGCGGTGGTTGTGATAAACTGCAAAATACAACTTGATAAAACGATTGATAAAGATAATATGTCGTGCAATTGGATTGCCGACTTAGTTTTAAGCGATGCTTTCAATGAAAAAACCATGATTTATTCCGACACTGCTACCGGCGATGAAACGGGTGCGGATGTAAATGAATCCATCTTAAAAGCATTGTCCGCCGCCGAAAAAGAAATGAACTTGATGGCTGAAGAATTTTTTAAAAATATTAATTGAAAGAATTTTATAAATAAAAATGTTATAATTATCCACTTTCTGTAAAATATAAGAGGAACAATGTTTAAAATCATTTTAAAAGAGGAACTCGGGCAAAACGTAAAAAGCTTTTTTATTGAAGCTGCAGATACGGCGAGAAATGCAAAAGCCGGACAGTTTGTCATATTGAGAATAAACGATAAAGGGGAAAGAATTCCTCTAACCATTGCCGATACAGATGCACAAAAGGGGCTTGTGCGTATTATTTTTCAGGAAACTGGAAAAACCACTTACGAACTTGGAACTCTTAAAGAAGGCGGCTATATAAAAGATTTTGTCGGTCCTTTGGGACAGCCTACGGAAATCGAAAATTATGGAAACGTTGTTGCTGTTGCTGGAGGCGTGGGCACGGCAGAAGTTCTGCCGGTAATAAAATCTTTGAGAAATGCGGGAAATAAAGTGACAGCGGTTGTGGGTGCAAGAAATAAAGATTTGATAATTCTCGAAAAAGAATTGAGAGAAATCTGCGATGAACTTCTTTTTGCTACAGATGACGGCTCTTACGGAACCAAAGGGTTTGTCACAGACATTTTAAAAAATATTATTGATAAAGAAAGCGTAAATATAGTTTATGCCATAGGTCCGGTGCCGATGATGATGGCCGTCGCAAATCTCACTAAGGAAAAAAATATCAAGACCTTGGTTTCTCTTAATCCTATTATGGTTGACGGTACGGGAATGTGCGGAGCATGCAGAGTTACGGTTGATGGGAAAACGAAATTTGCATGTGTCGAAGGACCTGAATTTGATGCTCATAAAGTAAATTGGACAGAACTGATTTCACGGCTTTCTCTTTTTAGAGATTTGGAAAAAGTGTCTTTAGATAATTATAAAAATAATTCGGAGTGTAAATGCGGCAGAGAATGAAAATGCCCGAAAGGCTTCCTAACGAAAGAAACAAAGACTTTCTGCAGGTAAACATCGGTTATACCCGCAAACAAATGCTTGAAGAAGCCAAAAGATGTCTTCAATGTAAAAAACCATTTTGTGTTGAAGGTTGCCCCGTTGAAATCAATATTCCTAAATTCATAAAAGAACTGTCAGATGATAATCCCGCCCAAGCTATAAAAATCATAAAACAAAAAAATAATCTTCCCGCCGTATGCGGGCGCGTCTGTCCTCAGGAAAGCCAATGTGAAAAGTATTGTATTCTTTCAAGAAAAGGCGAAAGCGTCGGCATAGGAAATCTTGAAAGATATTCAGCCGATTGGGCTGCGGCTAACGCGCAGAAAAAAACTTCACCCTCAGATATAAACAAAAACGGCATAAAAATTGCCATAATAGGTTCTGGACCTGCTGGTCTTACCGCCGCAGGTGATTTGGCAAATATGGGTTATGAAGTTACCGTTTTTGAATCACTGCATGATATAGGCGGTGTGCTGCGTTATGGCATTCCGGAATTCAGACTTCCCTTAGATGTTTTGGAAATCGAAATAGGCAATTTAAAGAGTATGGGAATAGAATTCATTTTAAATACTTTAGTGGGACGGACAAAAACCGTGAAAGAATTATTTGAAGAAGATTTCAAATCGATTTTTATCGGTACGGGTGCGGGTCTTCCCGTGTTTTTGGGAATTGAAGGCGAAAATTTAAATCATATATATTCTGCAAATGAGTTTTTGGTGCGCGTAAACCTTATGCGTGCGTTTGATTTTCCGAATTATGATACACCGGTCTATAAAGGAAAAAACATAGTAATCATAGGCGGCGGAAATACGGCGATGGATTCCGCAAGAACGGCGTTAAGGCTCGGTGCTTCAAGCGTTAAACTTGTTTATAGAAGAACCGAAAACGAAATGCCCGCCAGAAAAGAAGAAAGGCTGCATGCGCAGGAGGAAGGAATCGAGTTTATAACTTTGACAAATCCCGTTAAATTTATCGGAGATGAAAAAGGTTTTGTAAAAGCGGTTGAATGTATAAAAATGGAACTTGGTGAACCTGACGAATCAGGAAGAAGACGTCCTAAAAAAGTCGAAGGTTCAAATTTTGGCATTGAAGCCGATATGGCGATTTTAGCTTTAGGTTTAAACCCTAACCCCGTGCTCCCTTCTTTGACGGAAGGATTAAATACAGACTCTCACGGTTATCTAATAATAGACGATAATTATATGACTTCAATACCGGGTGTTTTTGCTGGAGGAGATATAGTCGGAGGTGATACTGTCATTCAGGCTATGGGAATGGGCAAACAGGCCGCAAAAAGAATAAACGAATATTTAAAAAATTTACACCCGACTAACAATTAATTTTTATATCTAACTCTTCCTTCTTTCTCACCGCTTTATACTCATTGTATTTCTTTCCTTTATTATATTTAAAAAAAGCATATCTATTTTGACCTTGACGTAATGTTTGACATATAATAAAGTTTTTGTTAAAATGCTTCTCTATGAACATTAACATATGGTTGATTATATGTTTAGTTTTGGCGGCAGTATCAATGGTTTCCATTTCGGTCTATTTGATATTTCTTCTTATACAATTGAAAAAAACCGCAAAAGAAGTTGAAGAAGCTTTTTCAAAAGTGAATTACGAGCTCGATATACTCAATAAAGTTTCTGGAAAGGTTTTTACTTTCACGGAAAAAGTGTCGGCGCCTCTTATTTCGGCCGGCACAGCTGTTTGCTATATTTTTTCGGCTTTTAAAAAAAGAAAAAACGGAAATAAGGAGGAAAAAAATGTGTGACAAAAAAGATAGTTTAGCGGCTTTTATACTCGGTGGAATAATAGGTGTGGCTATCGGTATTTTATATGCGCCCAGATCCGGAAGAGAAACGAGATATAATTTGAGGAGAGTCGGCGAAGATATTGCGGATACGGTAAGCGATTTAAGTGAAGATATGAAAGAAACTGGACGTAAACTTTACAATGAGGGTCGTGAAAAAGTTATGACTGGAAAAGATAAAATAAGCGAAGCTTTTGAGGCAGGCAAAAAAGCTTTTGAAAAATACAAAAAAGAAGATTAAGATTTTTTGCAATGCGCCGAGGTAGCTCAGTCGGTAGAGCAACGGTCTGAAAAACCGTGTGTCGGCAGTTCGATTCTGCCCCTCGGCATATTTATGAAGACATAAAGTCTTGTTTAGTTTTTTCTAAACAAGGCTTTTTTTAAGAATGATATTTTTTTATTTGACTGGAAGATTCTTAAAAAGTATAATTTCAATGTTATTTTGTGCCGATGTAGCTCAGTTGGTAGAGCAATTGTTTCGTAAACAATAGGTCGGAGGTTCAAGTCCTCTCATCGGCTAAAAGATGTAAGTCGGTTTTTAAGCCGGCTTTTTTTATTAGCTTATATTTTATAATTGAGGTAAAAAATTTAAATTTTAAATTATAAAAGCAGAAATAACTTATAAAATGAACACAAATGAATAATTTGACTAAAGCTTGTCGAATAAGTATAATTTAACTTATTATTTTAAATTAATTTCGTATTTTATCATATAGTTTCTGATATATATAAATATTGGAATATTGTATATGACCAAAGGTAGAGTTAATGTACGCATATTCTTCATTTGTTCAGAAAAGCCTAACAAAAATCATATTGTATGGGATTCCAGTTTTATATTTTTTGATAGCCGTAGGTTTTTATTTAAAAACATATGATTCGGCGCAGATAAAAATAACACTTCTTCATCTCGGAGGTCTCTTTTTAATTGCCGTTTGGATTATTGCAAGAATTGAGAAGGGTAAATTTGGTTTCTTTAAGAAAAATTTTGTTTTTATCCTACCTGTTTTAGCTTTTCTTGTCTCCGGTATTATTTCATTTGCGCACTCTCCGTTTCCTTATACAAGTTTAAATGAAGTTGTAAAAAGATTCATTTATTGCTTTTTTGCGTTAATATTAATAACAGAATTTAACGACGAAAAGAAAATTTCACGCATATTGAATTGGCTTATTGCAGCTGCTTATATAGCATGTATATATGGCGTGATACAATTGCTCGACTATTATTTATTCCCACCGCCTCCAGATTCCGGATTGGATCCTTTTCTGTGGAGACAGGCATTCGGTCACAAAATATTCTCGACTTTCGGAAATCCAAATTTTTTCGGCGATTTTCTTGTAGTTATGAATCCTATTGTACTGGGTTTGTATTTATATAAAAGAAATTTTTATCTAATGTTTTTGTGGATATTAATATTAATATGCGCGATATTTACGGTCTCAAAAGGCACGTGGCTGGGATTTTCAGCAGGGTCTTTTGTTTTTGTTCTTGTATATTTGTTTACTATTTTCAGAGAAAGACTTACAAAAAAAATGCTGATTTTTGGCGGTATAACTATAATGGCAATATTTTTGATAGCTTTTTTCGCAATATTTGCGCAGACGAAAAAAAGAACTGACAGCGCATCATTTAGGCTGTTTACCTGGCTTTCTGCTTGGGAGATGATAAATACAAATCCTATTTTTGGTACGGGGATAGGCTCTTTTTACGTTACATATCCGGCATGGAGAAGGCCGCAAATATTTTTTATTGAAGCCAAGCATAACACAGAAAGCGATCACCCCGAGAATGAATATCTTGAGGTATGGTTTGATGAGGGAATAGTCGGTTTTGTGCTTTTTCTCTTTTTAATATGTTTTGTTTTTATGGCGGGATATAAAAATATTGAATTTTTTCATTCCGGAAAAGGCAGCAGGGACAGCCCCATGCCTTATATACAGTTGGGAGTGTTGGCAGCTTTTGCGGCGCAGCTTGTGCATGATATGGTTTGCGTTTCACTTAGATTTGTTTCTTCAGGTATAATGTTGTGGCTGCTGATAGGGATTACACTTTCAATATGCGTTAATTCTTCTAATGATAAAATCATTGCCGAAGATTCTAAAAATATAATTCCGTTGCCGATAAAATTAATTGTGCAAGTGATTGTAATTATTTTGGCGGTGATATCTATAAAATATTTTGCGGGCTATTTTAAAGCCGACTATCTCCATTCCAGAGCTATTCAATTATCAAAAATATCCAATTGGGATATGGCGCTAAAAACGTACGATGATGTCAACAAAGCCAACCCATCTTTTCCGATGTCAAGATATTTTCAGGGCAATGTTCATCTGGACAGATGGAAAGCGGGAGATCCGATATTGGCTGAAAAGTCATTCAAAGAATTATGGAAACTTGCGCCTAATTATGTGCAGTCTAAATATTTGGCGGGTTTGATGTATCATAAAAATTTTAACGACGCTTTATCTTTGAAAAATAAATATGTACAACAAAATAATCATGAAAAAGCTAAAGAAATGGAGATACCGATAAAAGAAAATTATGATTTAGCAGTAAAATACTATAATGAATACATGATGATAGATCCTATTTTCCCTTTGACATATTATCAGCTTGCATCAATTTATTCAGCTGTTGGAAATTTACAGATGGTGGAAAAAACGTTAAAAGATCATTTGGAATATCCGGCTAATTTAAGCCGACATCCTCATGATTTCTGGGTGGAAAATTGGGAAAAGAGACGTTCTCTCGAATATTCGGAAACATATGTTCATCTCGGGCATTTATACTTGGCAAACAGTAAGTTTCAAGAAGCACATGATGCCTATATTAAAGCTTTGGAGTTAAATCCAGATAATATAAATGCACTTAAAAATCTCACTAATGTATACGCCGGCAATAATGAAAAAATAACGCAGGTGTGGCTTGAAGTTTTTAGAAAATTTCCTAATGACGAGGACGCAATTAAATATTTAGAGCCGTTAGGATTGATTAAGAGAATAAAATGAGCATAAGTCCGGATATATTATTTACAATAGCAGGTTTTCCCGTTACCAATACTGTTATTTCCACTGTAATTACGGATATTGTTCTTATTGCGTTAGTTCTTTCGATAAGAAAATTTATGTCAGTAAATCCCGGCAAAATTCAAAATGCCTTTGAAGCCGTATCTGAATATTTTTATGATATGACTTCAGGTAATGCCGGAAGCAGAGCGTCTTATATTCATCCGTGGGTGTTGTCGATATTTTTGTTTATAGTGGTTTCAAATTTAACCGCGCTTTTTCCGGGATTTGAAACTGTAAGATTTTTAAACGCTTCGGACGGACATCACGGAGTTCCTTTGCTTAGAGGCGCTACGAGTGATTTGAATCTTACCCTTGCTTTAGCCGTAATTTCCGTAGTAATGACACATTATTTCAGCGTAAAGTACACGGGAATAAAAGCTTATATAGGAAGATTTCTTTCGTTTACTATGTTTCCTATAATGCTTTTTGTGGGAATCTTGGAGTTTATGAACGAGATAACAAAGCTTATCTCTTTTTCTTTCCGTCTTTTCGGAAATATTTATTCGGGAGAAGTGGTTATAAGCACAATGTATTCGATGTTTCCTATAGGACTTCCGGTTCCTTTTATTATGCTGGAAGTTCTAATTGCAGTTATACAGGCTATGGTTTTTGCCATACTTACAATGTCATTTATGAGTATGTTTACAGATAAAGCACACTAAATTTTAGGAAAGGAGATGTAGAAAAATGACTTTTACACTTGCAGGCGGAGTTATTGTTGCAATCGGAGGTTTAGGACCGGCATTAGGCATTGGTTTTATCGGAGCAAAAGCGGTTGAAGCTATAGGACGCAATCCCGAAGCGTCAGGCAAAATAATGACAAATATGCTGCTCGGCATGGCTTTTGCAGAAGCTATCGCTATCTATTCACTTTTATGTGCGTTTATCATGAAGTAAAAAGAGAAAAAAATGGAAATTCTAAGCACATTAGGTTTGGAAGGAAAAGTTTTTATTGCCCAGCTCATAAATTTTCTTGTAGTGGTTTTTATATTAAAAATAATTTTATATAAGCCGCTACGGAAGATGCTTAATGAAAGAAAAAACAGAATTGAAAAAGGTCTCCAAGATGCCGCCGACGCGAAAATAGCTTTGGAAAATGCCGGAGAGGAAAGAAAAAAAATTCTTGCCTCTGCCAAAAGCGGCGCCGATGAATTAACGGCTTTAACCAAAGCTTCTTTAGAAGAGATAAAGATAAAATTGACTCAAGAAGCGAAAAACCGTTCCGAACAGATTTTGGAAGACGCAAAGCAAAAGGCCGCTATGGAATTTGAAAATATGAATAGGCAAATAGGTAAAATTTCCGTCGATATTTCTGGAAAAGTTATGATGCATGTTTTTTCAAGTTTATTTACCGATGAAGAAAAAAATAAGATTTTGGCAAGGGCGCTTGATAAAATAGAGAAGGTCGGATATGAAAAGAAATCAAATTAGAGAATTTGCACATTCCATAGCCGTTTATGGTTACGTATCAGATAAAGATGCACAGTGGATATTAAATAACTTTTCAAGAAATGATTTAAAGGTTTTTATGCGTTTATTGGTGCAGGAACTAAAAGACAGAAAAGTCACAGCCTTTTACGCCGGAAGCATTAATGAAGAAGATAAAAAGAGGATAATATTGCTTTTTCCGGATAAAGAAATTGAATTCAAACGCGACGATGAAAATTTAGGAGCAGGGCTTAAACTTGAATACAGCGGCTTTGTTCTGGATTACAGCATTTCAGGAATAACAAAAAGAATACTAAGTAGCATAAGAGAGAGCTTATGAAACCAGAAGAAATAATACAAAAAATAGAAAAACAATTATATTCTGTGGACGTAAATCCGGAGTTGGTTAATTTCGGTATAGTCGAAACCGTAGGAGACGAAATCGTTAAAGCATCGGGACTTTCTAATGTCGGCTATTACGAAGAAGTTTCGTTTGATGATGGGTCTCTCGGGTTTGTTTTAAATATTGACGAAGATTACGTTTCAATAGTCATGCTTACGAATTCCGGACATATTGTGCGTGGAATGAGAGTTAAAGCTACCGGCAGTATTTTAAGTATAAATGTGTCAGAAAAGCTTATTGGCAGAGTTGTCAATGCCGTGGGGCAGTCTATAGACGGCGTAGAAATTAAACATGACAATTCCGTAAAATATCCGATAGAAAAAATAGCGCCCGGAATTATTGAAAGAGCTTCCGTAGATAGACCTTTAAAAACCGGAGTTAAAGCTATCGATTCGATGACGCCCATAGGAAGAGGCCAGAGAGAGCTTATTATCGGCGACCGAGGAACGGGCAAAACGGCTTTAGCCGTTGATGCAATTATAAATCAAAAAAAGCTTGATATGGGTTTAAAAAGAGTCATATGCATATATTGTTCCATCGGTCAAAAAAAGTCTAATCTTGCTTCGATAACTGCAAGATTAAAAGAAGAAGGTGCGATGGATTACAGCATAGTGGTTGCGGCTACTGCTTCAGATGCCGCTTCAATGCAATACATAGCTCCACTGGCAGCATGTGCGATAGGCGAGTATTTTATGGATAAAGGTGAAGACGTTTTGGTAGTTTACGACGATTTGACAAAACATGCATGGGCGTACAGACAAATTTCGCTGCTGATAAAAAGACCTGCGGGACGTGAAGCTTATCCGGGCGATATTTTTTACCTGCATTCAAGGCTTTTGGAAAGAGCTTCCAGAATCTCTGATGTAAGAGGAGGCGGTACGCTCACGGCTCTTCCGATAATTGAAACGCAGGGAAATGACATGTCGGCGTATATTCCTACAAACGTTATTTCAATCACTGATGGACAGATATATCTTGAAGCCGATTTGTTTAACGCGGGAATACGTCCGGCCATTAATGTCGGCTTGTCAGTTTCGCGTGTGGGCGGAGCTGCACAGACAAAATCAATGAAACAGCTTGCCGGACCGGTAAGACTTGAACTTTCGCAGTTCAGAGAATTGCAGTCGTTTACGCAGTTCGGAAGCGATTTGGACGAAGATACTTTAAAAAGGCTTGAAAGAGGCAAAAGAATAACCGAAATTTTAAAACAGCCGCAGTACAGTCCATATGACGAAATCTCCGAAATTCTTTCGATTTTTGCTGTAACGTCGGGCTTGCTTGACGATATTGACGTTGATAAGATAAGAGAAGTCGAAGACGCTATGATTGAATATGTAAAGAAAAATTATCCCGAGACGCTTAAGAAGCTTTCAACCGGTGCAAAACTTGAAGATGAACTCAGGGAAGAACTAAAAAACAATATAGAAGAATTTAAAAAGAAAAGCAATTATGGCACAGAACTTACAACAGCTTAAAAAGAGAATAAAAACTTCTCAAAGCATAGCGCAGATTACAAAAGCTATGGAAATGATAGCTGCGTCAAAAATACGCAAGGCACGGGCGGCAGTTGAAAAACACAATCCTTATGCAAAAAAAATAATGTATATGGTTCAAAAAGTGCTTACGGATAAAGATTTACACGAAAGCATAGAACTTCTTGCCAAAGAAAAGATGGCTCAAAAAAAACTTATTTACGTTATTTCTCCAGATAAAGGGCTGGCCGGCGGGCTTATTGTAAATCTGTTCAAAAAGCTCGCTTCTTATGCATCAAAAGACGACTATATCGTAGCTATCGGGAAAAAAGCGGTAAACAATGCGGTCAAATATAATTTTAATGTTTTGGCTTCTTTTAATATGAGTACTTCATTTTTGGAATATTCTGGCGTATATCCGATGATAGATATGGCCGAAAAATTTTATATGTCCGGAGAAGTCGGAACGGTAAGTGTAATTTACACGCAGTTTAAAAATATGCTCTTGCAGGAACCAGTCAGCGAAGAAATACTTCCCGTAAAACCGGATAAAAATTTTGTCGATACTGGAATCGACTATATTTTTGAACCTAATGCGGCGCAGGTGTTAAAAGATTTGATTCCTCATTATTTTGAAGTTGAATTTTACAGCGCTCTTGTCAATGCCTATGCTTCTGAGCAGGCGGCAAGAATGACGGCAATGAAAAATGCCAAAGAAAATGCAAATGAAATAGCCGTGTCATTAACCAATATATATAACAAGTCCAGGCAGGAAAAAATTACCAACGAAATTTTGGATCTTGCGAACGGACAACAGGGAATGTAAAATGGAAAATAACGAAAAAGAAAATGCGCAAGGTACGGTTATCAGAGTTCAGGGTGCGGTCGTCGATTTTAAGTTTAGCGGCGGCGTGCCAGAAATTTTTGAAGCTTTGACAATGAAAATGTCCGACGGCAGAGATTTGGTTTTGGAAACGATGTTTGAAATGGACAATTCCGAAGTGAGAACCATAGCCATGGGGTCTACCGACGGCATGAAAAGAGGAATGAAAGCCCTGAGAACTTTTGCACCGATACGCGTTCCTGTAGGAGAAAAAACTTTAGGCAGAATTTTCAATGTTTTAGGGCAGCCTATAGATGCTCTCGGAAAAATGGACGAGTCGGTTGAAAGATGTCCGATTCACAAAAAAGCTCCGGATTTTGTAGATCAGAAAACGACTCCTGAAATGCTTGAAACTGGAATAAAAGTCATAGATTTAATATCGCCGTTTACAAAAGGCGGAAAAATAGGAATTTTTGGCGGTGCTGGCGTAGGAAAAACTGTTATTGTCAAAGAACTTATAAGAAATATCGCCACGGTGCACAAAGGACATTCTGTTTTTGCAGGAGTAGGCGAGAGAACAAGAGAGGGCACAGATTTATGGATGGAGATGGTCGAATCCAAAGTTATGGATAAAACCGTTTTGGTTTTCGGACAGATGAACGAGCCGCCCGGCAACAGAATGAGAGTGGCTTTGACCGCTCTTACGATGTCGGAATATTTTAGGGATGAAAAAGGCGAAGACGTTCTTCTTTTTATTGATAATATATTCAGATTTGCACAGGCTGGCAGCGAAGTTTCGGCTTTACTTGGAAGAATGCCTTCGGCCGTTGGGTACCAACCGAACTTGGCTCAGGATATGGGAGATTTGCAGGAAAGAATAGCTTCGACGAACAAAGGTTCGGTTACCTCGGTTCAAGCGGTTTACGTTCCCGCCGATGATTATACCGATCCTGCTCCCGTGGCGATTTTTGCACATTTGGACGCTACTATAGCGCTCGATAGGGCAATTATGGAACAAGGACTTTATCCGGCGGTTAATCCCTTGACCTCGTCTTCAAGACTTCTTGATCCGAATATTGTCGGAGAAGATCATTACAATGTCACAATGTCGGTAAAAAAGATTTTACAAAAATACAAAGATTTGCAGGATATTATCGCTATATTGGGCATGGACGAGCTTTCGGATGAAGACAAATTGACGGTTTCAAGAGCAAGAAAGGTTCAGAGATTTTTAACGCAGCCTATGTTTGTTGCTGAAACATTTACGGGTCTTGAAGGAAGATATGTTAAAGCTGAAGAGACGGTGAGAGGATTTAAAGAAATTATTGAAGGAAAATATGATGCTCTGCCGGAACAGTCGTTCTATATGGTAGGCACCATAGAAGAAGCCATAAAAAAAGCAGGAGAAAAATAATTTAAGTCCGGCAAGTTTGTAAAAACGGACTTTTTTATAAGAAAATAAAAAATGAGAAAGACAAATGAAAAAATTTGAACTTGAAATATTGTCTCCACAGGGGATCGCTTTTAAAGATGAGGTTTTATCGGTTTCCCTGCCGACTTCTTCCGGAATAATAACGGTTTTGCCCGGCCATACGAATCTTGTGACAAAACTTAAGGAAGGTGAAATTATAATAACTTATAACAGCGGAGAAAAAAGAATAACTGTTACTGATGGATTTGTCGAGATATTTGCAAACAGCGTTAACATAGTTACGGATTTTGCCGTTCCGTCAGACGATGAAAACAGGTATGAGATAGAACGGGCTATGAAACTTGCCAAAGATATGAAAAACAGAAAACAAAACACCGTTGATTTGGCGGTGGTTGAAACACAGCTTAAAAAAGCGGTTTATGAATTAAAATCTAATGTGGGGATTAGAAAGAAAAAAATATGAAAAAATATCATCCTTTTGTTTCCTTAATTATATGCTCGATTTGCATTCTTTTATCTTCATGTGTATCCGTCGATCAAAGCGGATTCGGCAAGCTGGAGCCGGATGATCAGATAGCATCGGAAACCCCTGTTATAAGCGCTAAAAAAGTTGAGCTTGGCAGGTATGATGATGGGACTTCTAAAGGATATAAATATATTTCAGAGGACGGCTCGGTAACTTTTGCTGAGGAATTGATAGATGAAAAGGGAAATCGTATTATCGAGGGACGAATCCCTGACGGGCTTATAGTTCAATATTATGACGAAGGGAATATTGCCGCCGAATTAAATTATAATGCGGGCAGATTGGAAGGAGTCGTGAAAGAGTATTTCCCTGACGGTATTGTATCTTCTGTAAAAAATTATAAATCGGGAGAATTAAACGGTCCTGTAAAAGAATATTATCCCAACGGTAAAATAAAGGAAGATTTCGTCTATATAAACGGACTTTTAAATGGTGCTTTGCGTAAATATTCGGATACCGGTACGATATTGTCAAGAGCCGAGTATCAGGATGGAGAATTAAATGGTACGTATAAAGAATTTTTTGTGAACAGTAAGGTAAAAATCGAGATTGAGTATATGAATAATAAAAAAGAAGGATACCAAAGAGAGTTTGACCCTTCGGGTATACTGCTGGCTGAATATAATTATACAATGAACAAACTC
Organism: Candidatus Endomicrobium procryptotermitis; assembly: GCA_031279415.1. Taxonomy (NCBI): domain Bacteria; kingdom Pseudomonadati; phylum Elusimicrobiota; class Endomicrobiia; order Endomicrobiales; family Endomicrobiaceae; genus Endomicrobium; species Candidatus Endomicrobium procryptotermitis. The sequence continues at coordinate 209,288 of JAITIP010000018.1, forward strand.
GAAGGCCAATCTAAAAAGTATTATGAAGACGGCAGCATACAGATGATTGCCAATTATGTAAACAATATACAAGAAGGAGAAACAAAAATTTTCAGTAATAATAATTCTGATCATCCTATATATATAGACATTTATAAAAACGGCAAAAAGATTAAAAGAAAAGCTTACAGCTCGCAGGGCAAACTGATTTTTACATTTGATTATTAATAATAAATTTTTAATACAGGAGCATAACAATGTCAGGGCATAATAAATGGGCAAGCATTAAGCACAAAAAAGCTATTACCGATGCTAAAAAGGGAAAGGCGTTTACAAAGATAATAAGGGAAATTGTCGTTGCCGCCAAAGAAGGCGGACCTCTTATTGAAAATAATGCACGTTTGAGAAAAGCTGTAGAGGACGCCAAAGAAGTGAATATGCCTCAGGATAACATTAAAAAAGCGATACAAAGGGGAAACGGAGAAATACCGGGAGCCGTTTATGAAGAAATAGTATATGAAGGATACGGTCCCGCAGGAGTAGCTTTGATTGTAGAAGTTACGACGGATAATAAGAACAGAACTGCTTCGGAGATAAGAAGAATATTTTCAAGCCATTCTGGAAATCTCGGCGAAACCGGATGCGTAGGCTGGATGTTTGGCAGAAAAGGATTTATAGCCGTCGAAAAAACTGCCGTAGATGAAGACACTCTTATGACGATAGCTCTTGATGCCGGCATTGAAGATTTTGAAAATGATGCCGATGGAGATGTTTACGAAATAACCACGACACCTGAAGATTTAGATAAAGTTAAAAATGTGCTGTCGCAAAAAAATATCAATGTCGCTTCTGCTGAAATAACCATGATTCCTCAGACATACATAAAACTTACCGGAGATGAAGCCAAGAGCATGTTAAAGCTGATGGATTCTCTCGAAGAACATGACGACGTGAAAAATGTTTATGCAAACTTTGATATATCGAAAGAAGATATGGAACCATTCGGAGCTTGAACAATAAGAAAACGGGAGACTCCACATGATAGTTTTAGGAATCGATCCTGGTCTTTCGCTTACGGGATGGGGAGTTATCTCAGCGTTGTCCCGCGATAAAATTATACCTTTACAATATGGCTGCATACGTACTAAACCGTCCGAAACTCTGTCTGAAAGACTGCAAAATATAAATATTGAGCTGCAAATGCTTATAAATACGTATAAGCCTGAAGTGGCCGCCATAGAAGAATTGTTTTTTTTAAAAGAAGCCAAATCTGTAGCTGCGGTCGGACAGTCGCGCGGAGCTATAGTTCTGACCGTGTCTTTAAATAAAATAAAATTATTTGAATATAATCCGAGACATGTAAAAATGGCTCTAACCGGGTACGGCTCTGCGGATAAAAGTCAAATGCAGCATATGGTTAAAACTCTGCTGAGGCTTAAAGAGATACCAAAACCGGATGATGCTGCGGATGCTCTGGCAATAGCTGTATGTCACATAAATACGGTAAGGACATTGGAATGATAGATCATATAAATGGAATATTAGATTATAAAACGCTTGATGCCGTAATCGTGGATGTAAATGGGATAGGATATAAAATCTACGTTTCGGTTTCTTCTTTTGAAAAACTTCCCGATGTGGGAAATAAAGTAGAAATATATATTGTCGAAGCGGTTTCTGGAATATACGGCGGAGTAATATGCCTTTATGGTTTTTTATCTCAGGAAGAAAGGGATATGTACATGATGATAAAAGAGGAAGTTCCAGGAACAGGAGCAAAAAAAGCTATGGAATATTTGGATAAAATTTCAAAATCGGCCACCGATTTTAAAACCGCCGTTATGTCAAAAAATGCCGCGATGCTTCACGATATTTTCGGTTTCACAAAAAAAACCGCCGATAAGCTGGTTACTGCACTGAAAGATAAGATTTCTTCGGTTAATGTTTCGGGAAAAGAAAAGTGGCAGGCTGCAGCGTATACCACGAAAAGTGATTTGGTTTCGGAAGCCATTGCAGGGCTTATAGCTTTGGGATATAAAGAATCTCAGGCAAGAAATGCGGTAAATAAATCATACTCTGAAAATGAAAAAATTACGCTTGAAGAACTGATAAAAAAGTCTTTGCAACAGATAGGATAAAATATGGAAAAAATTGAAAGAATACTGGAGAGTTCAAAATTAACGGAAGAAGAAAAGATAGAAAATACTTTAAGGCCGCAGTCTCTGGACGATTTCATTGGGCAGGATAAACTTAAAGACAATCTTAAAGTTTTTATAGAAGCCGCAAAAAAAAGGCAGGAAGCTTTGGATCACTGCCTTTTTTATGCTCCTCCTGGACTTGGAAAAACAACTCTTTCTCATATTATCGCAAAAGAAATGGGCGGGAATTTAAGAATAACTTCAGGTCCGGTGCTTGAAAGGGTTGGTGATTTGGCGGCTATTTTGACAAATCTTTCCGAAGGCGATGTGTTTTTTATTGATGAGATACACAGGATGAATCATCTTGTCGAAGAATCGCTTTATCCCGTAATGGAAGATTTTGAGCTTGATATAATTATCGGACAGGGACCGTCGGCAAAAACCATAAAACTTCCCGTACCGCGCTTTACTTTGGTGGGTGCTACGACGCGTGCAGGTCTTCTTTCAAGCCCTTTAAGAGACAGATTCGGCATTATCGGACATTTGGATTTTTACGCGGTAAAAGATCTCATACATATCGTAAAACGTTCTGCGTTTATAATGAATGTCGAAATTGACGAAGATGCGGCAGAGGAAATTGCAAAACGTTCTCGGGGTACGCCAAGAATAGTTAATAGGCTTTTAAAAAGAGTGAGGGATTTTGCCGAAATAAACGGAGGAAAAATTACACGTCCAATAGCACAGAAAGCTCTTGACTCTTTGGAAGTTGACAATGCGGGACTTGATAAAATGGACAGGCTGCTTTTGATCACGATGATTAATAAATTTAGCGGCGGTCCCGTAGGTGTTGACACATTAGCCGTCGCAATATCCGAAGAGTCTGACACTATTACAGATGTCTATGAACCTTATTTGATACAATTGGGATTTATAGCGAGAACTTCGCGCGGCAGAGTCGTAACTGAAGCAGGATACAGACATATCGGCGCTGAACCTCCGAGAAATTTTCAGAAAGAGCTTATATGAAACACAAACTTTTACTGCATATATGCTGCGCTCCGTGCTCGGCTTCAGCAGTAAAAATGCTGAGAGAGGATTTTGAAATATCTTTTTACTGGTATAATCCCAATATTTACAATAAGGAAGAGTATTATAAAAGAAAAGATGCATCGCAGAAATATGCCCGTGCGATTGATGTAAAATTTTATGAAGAGGAAAATTTTGTTTACGATTATGGCAGCCGGCTTTCCAAAGGCGGCGAAAACTGCGTTTTTTGTTATAATATAAGACTGGAAAAAGCCGCGCAGGCTGCAAAAAAAAATAATTTTGAGTTTTTTACGACGTCGCTTTTGTCCAGCCCTTACCAAAAGCATGACTTAATAGCACGGATAGGAGAAGAAAAAGCCAAAAAAAGTGGGGTTAATTTTTTATATGTTGATTTCAGGCCGGCATTTTATGAGGGAAAAAACTTGCTGAGAAAAGAAGGCTATTATATTCAAAGATATTGTGGATGTGCTAAATCGTACAATGAAAGATTTGCGGTCAATGAAGCTTAGCAAGATTTACTTCGTTTTTAGAAGCTGAGTTTTTTGTGGATATTACGGATATTTTAATATCATCTTTTAACTGTTTGACAAATCTTTTAAGATGCGCTAAATAAATATTAAAATGTAAGAAGCGATATCGTAGATATAAAATACAAAAATTTACCATTTCCATAAAGTATAAGCTTTAATTAGGAGTTTTTCTTGAGAAGTTTTTTGCTTACATTGCTGATTTTATTTTTTTCCGTACAAATAAGTTTAGCTTATACGGCAAAAAAAAACATAAAGGTCGGCATTATTACAAATGCCGATTCTTTCAGTGCTGCCGCGACTGACATTTTTTTTGTCAGCGATGCAGATGATAAAAAATATAAGCTTTCAAAAGGCATGACGACACTTACGGCTGTTGAAAAAGGTTTTAAAATGAGAAACTTCATATTAAAACCACCTATTAAGATAGAAAGTACAAACGGTATAATATTTGCCGATAAAAAACCCTACAGAGGATTTTTAACGGTTATAAAATTCAATTCTCGTGCGGTTGTCATAAATGTTTTAACGGTTGAAGATTATCTAAAAGGCGTTTTGCCTAAGGAGGCAAATCCCGGATGGGGAACGGAAGCTTTGAAAACACAGGCTGTAGCCAGCAGAACGTACACTCTTGCCAATATGGGAAGGCATGACAGTATGGGCTTTGACATGTGTGATACTACTCATTGTCAGGTTTACGGCGGAGCAGCATGGGAGTCGTTAAGCTGCAATATTGCCATTGCCGAAACAAAAAGCGAAGTTCTCACATATGATGCAAAGCTGGCACAGGCGGTTTTTCACGCCAACTGCGGCGGGCATACCGAAGATCCGAAATACGTTTGGGGCTGGACTAACGCTACTGTAGAATATTTAAAAGGTGTAAAATGTGGGTACTGCGGCAATGCTCCTCATACTCATTGGGAAACGACTTTAAGCGAAAACTTTATAATACAAAAGTTGTCAAAATACGGAGTGGGAAAAATTAAATCGATTGAAGTTAAAGACGTAACCCCTGCGGGATCGGCTATGGAAGTTACCATCAGGCATTCCAAAGGAATGTTTGACATGAACGCATATAAGTTCCGCCTTGCGGTAGACGCATGGAAGATAAAAAGCACTACGTTTGACGATATAAAAAAAGACGGGGACAAAATTACTTTTAAAGGTAGAGGATGGGGACATAAAGTCGGATTGTGTCAGTGGGGTGCTAAAGCGATGGCGGACGAAGGGAAAAAGTATAAACAAATACTTGAGCATTACTATCCGAAGACGAAAGTTGAGAAGGTAACGTATCAGCAATGAACTGCAAAGATAAATTTCTTGACAATTATGATTATAAAATTCCACCTGAACTGATAGCTCAAAAACCTGTACAAAACCGCTCTGATTCGCGCTTATTCGTAATCCATAAAAACAGCGATAAGTTTGAACATAAAAAATTTTTGGATATAACCTGCTATTTAGGCAGAGGGGATTGTATAGTAATAAATACCACAAAAGTGGTTCCTTCAAGACTTTTTGGCAAAAAATCGAGCGGTGGAAAAACGGAGATTCTTTTTTTGGAACCGTGCCAATCCGCAATGGAATACAAAGTTTTGACAAAACCCTTTCTTGAAACGGGAAAGAAAGTATATTTTGAAGATGGCTTTGAATGTATTGTCAAATCCAGAATGGAACAGGGCGAAAGCATAGTTGAATTTAATAGACCGCACGTATTTGATTTTCTGCAAAAATACGGCATAATGCCGCTTCCTCCTTACATAAACAGAAAAAACGGTTTAGCAGATGAATTTTCTGATATTGACAAAGAAAGGTACCAAACCGTTTATGCTGTAGAGCCTGGCGCTATCGCTGCCCCTACGGCAGGACTTCATTTTACAAAAGAGGTTTTACAAAAGCTGCAAAATAAAGGTGTAAATATCGCAAGGCTGACTTTGCATGTCGGATGGGGCACGTTTAAACCTGTTGTCAGCTCCGATTTAAACGATCATAAAATGATGTCGGAAAAATATTATATTGATACCGAAAATACAGCAATAATAAACGAGTCAATCAAAAATAATAAAAAAGTCGCGTCGGTAGGAACTACTTCGGCCAGAGCTTTGGAATCACTGGCAAAAGAAACCGGCTTTACCGAAAATGGAAAAACATATGTAAAAGAGTTTTTTGGTGAGACTTCAATTTTTATTTATCCGGGATACAGATTTAGAATAATAAACGCACTTATAACAAATTTTCATCTCCCGAAATCAACGCCTTTAATGATGGCAAGTGCCTTTTGTTCAAGAAAAACCATGCTGAAGGCATATAAAGAGGCTGTAAAAGAAAAATACAGATTCTTTTCTTACGGTGATTCGATGATTATAATTTGAAAGACAGATTATTGTAAAAGCTGTTATGTCGAGAAAATTCCGAGATTTACCGCTCTTAAGTATATATTTTATATAATATAAAAATCTATGGAAAAAAAATTAACTTACGAATTTATTAAAAACAATAAAGAAATCCGCACGTATCTTGAATTTACTGATTATGCTTTTGCCCAGATGGGATATAAAGAACACGGTTTAAGGCATTCCATTTTTGCGGCGGAAATTGCCGGACAGATTCTTAAATATCTCGACTACAGTGAAAGAGAGCAGGAACTTGCCAAAATCGCTGCATATTTGCATGACATGGGAAATATGATTTCAAAGCATGACCACGATCAGAGCGGCGCCGTCATGTTTTTGAACGTTTTAGATGCGGATTATTATGATGAAGACGCTTTTACCATTGCAAGCGCCATAGGCTGTCATGAAGACAAAAATATCGATCCTGCTTCCGCCGTTGCGGCGGCTTTGGTGTTGGGAGATAAGACTGATGTTCATCATGAAAGACTCAGAATCGAAGATATGTATCAACTGGACAAACATTCAAAAGTTATTGCGGCCTGTCAGAAAGTCGATGTTGCTGTATGCAAAGAAAAAGCGGCTATAGCTTTATGGCTTACCATCGACACGTCAATATGTTCCGTGATGGACTATTTTGAAATATTTTTAGCCAGAACAAATTACTGCAAAAAAGCAAGCCGCGTTTTAAATTGTGTTTTCGAACTCTACATAAACAAGGATAAATTTTTATAATGGAATGCGGCTCTTACCTACTGATAAAAAAATCTTCGCAATGTAAAGCGCGTCTCGGAAGAGTTTATACTGCAAGAGGCATTATCGATACTCCCGTTTTTATGCCTGTTGGCACTCAGGCTACTGTAAAAGGCGTGGCTTCGGAATTTCTTATTGGCTCCGGTGCACAGATAATTCTGGCGAATTCATATCATTTATATCTTCGGCCGGGAACGGATATTATAGAAAAAGCAGGCGGAGTGCAAAAATTTAATTCATGGAACCGTCCTATGCTTACTGATTCCGGAGGATTCCAGATTTTTAGTCTTAATGAAATAAGAAAACTGTCAGAAAACGGGGCGGAATTTCAATCTCACATAGACGGCTCAACTCATTTTTTTTCTCCAGAAAAATCGATGCAGATACAAAAAAAAATAGGCGCTGACATCATTATGTGTTTTGATGAATGCACTCATTATCCTGCGGATTATGAATACGCCAAAAATTCTATGGAATTGAGTTTGAGATGGGCAAAAAGATGCAAAAATGAATTTTATAAAGACGATGCTTTTGAAAAACAGGCTCTTTTCGGAATAATTCAAGGTTCTGTCTATAATGATTTAAGGAAGCGTAGCGCCGAAGAAATGGTGAAAACCGGTTTTACGGGTTATGCCGTAGGCGGTTTGTCTGTAGGAGAATCTAAAGAGAATATGCATTCTGTTTTGGAAAATACTCTGCCTTTGCTGCCTGAAAACAGAGTAAGATATCTTATGGGAGTAGGAATGCCCGAAGATTTATGGGAATGCGTTGAACGCGGCATTGATATGTTTGACTGTGTAATTCCTACTAGAAACGGCAGAAACGGGCAGGTGTTTACGTCTTTAGGCAAACTCAATATAAGAAATGCCGAATTTAAAGAAGATTTTACGCCTTTGGATCCGCAATGTAATTGTCCGACATGCAAAAGTTATACAAAAGCTTATTTAAATCATTTGGTAAGAGCTCAGGAAAGTTTATATCTAAGTCTTTTATCTTTACATAATATTTATTTTATGATAAACTTAATGACAAAAATAAGAAAATCATTGGAAAGTGATACATTTCTTGAAGCAAAAAAAGAGTTTTTTGAGAGATACTACTCAAAATCTTGCTAAATTGGAGAAAAAATGAAGAATTTATCAGCTTTGGTTGCATTTCTTTTAGTTTCCGTCGTAGTTATCCCTTCAGACGCATACGCTCAGGAGGCTTCTGGCAGAAGTTTATTTGGCGGTGGAATTATGCCACTGATTCTTATATTTATATTTTTCTATCTTTTTCTTTTAAGACCACAGCAGAAAAAAACTAAAGAACACCAGGCTCTTTTGAATGCTTTAAAAAAAGATGACAGCGTAATCACGGCTGGCGGAATATACGCAAAGGTTGTCAGCGTGAAAGAAAATATAGTTGAAATAAAAATTGCCGACGGTGTGAACATACAAGTTTCAAAACCTTCTATTTCTGCCGTTATCATGAAAGATGATGAAACTGCCGCCAAAGTGCCAGAAATAGTAAAATAAATGAATGGAAAAAGTTATAAATATTCAAATATAACTATAGAAGATGTAAAAAATAATCCAATAGTCATTAAGTTGATACAAGCGGCAAACGAATATCTTGGAACAATAGGGTATACTGAACATGGAATCAGGCATGTAAGTCTTGTCGCTTCGGTAGCTGCAAATATTTTATCAGGGCTTGATTATCCCAAACGGTTTCAAGAGCTTGCCGGAATTGCGGCTTATCTCCATGACATAGGAAATGTGGTTAATAGGCAGGATCACGGTCAGTCTGCGGCTCTTATCACTATGAGGATTTTGAAAGATATGGGATTTACTCCCGATGAAATTGCTCTTGTCATTTCAGCTATAGGAAATCATGAAGAAGAAATAGGAGATCCCGTAAACCCGATTGCCGCAGCTCTTATTTTGGCGGATAAGTCGGATGTTCACAAAACCAGAGTGAGAAATCCTGAGTTTGCCCTTTCAGATATACATGACAGAGTAAATTTAGCGGTGGAAATATCGTTTCTTAAAGTTTTAAAAAACAAAAAAATAATTTCGCTTCAGCTTACTATTGACACGCAAAAGTCGCATGTGATGGAATATTTTGAGATTTTTATGCCAAGAATGATTATGTGCAGAAGGGCAGCAAATTTTTTGGATTGTAATTTTGAGTTAATTATAAATGAAAGGAAATTACTCTAATGGGCAAAATTAATTGGAAGTTATGGAGTACGATTGTATTGATGGTTTTTTCGATTTGGTCGCTGTGGCCTTCGTTTCAATGGTCAAGAATGTCGGAAGACGCAAGAGCAAAAGCTGAGAGGGAGAAAAGTCCTATTTTGGGAAAGGTTGTTAAACTCGGTTTGGATTTGAAAGGGGGAACACATCTTCTTTTGGAAGTGGACTCTTCTAAGTTAGATGAAAATGTCAAGATAAAAGATGCGGTAGACAGAGCTACAGAGATTATTAGAAACAGAGTTGATCAATTCGGCGTTGCAGAACCCATGATTGCAAAGCAGGGAGATAAATGGATTGTTATCCAACTCCCCGGAATAAAAGATCCCAAATCTGCAAAAGAGCTTATAGGAAAAACGGCTTTGCTTGAGTTTAGAATAGTAAATAAGAGCAAAGAAGCCACTCAGGTGCTTGATTTGCTCAGAGATAAAGGAATTTCCCCAGAAGAATACAGAGAAAATCCTTCAGCTTATCCCGAAATAACGGAAGTTATGCCAGAAGGCGCTAATGTTTATGCAAGTAAAGAAGATGCTGGATATTACGTGCTTGACAAAGCCGTGCTTACAGGTGCTTCTCTTACGAATGCAAAAGTTGAATTCGGCGGACAGTTCGGCCAGCCTATAGTTTCAATAGAATTCAATAAAGAAGGCGGAAGAGCTTTTGCCGATATAACCGAAAGAAATATAGAAAGAAATCTTGCGATTGTACTCGATGATGTAGTTCAGTCGGCTCCCGTTATTCGTTCCAGAATACCTGACGGAAAGGCGATTATTGAAGGAAATTTTAACGCTGAAGACGCAAGACTTTTGGCCACCGTATTAAGAGCGGGTGCGCTTCCCGCTCCAGTAAACGTAATTGAAGAAAGAACAGTAGGTCCTTCTCTCGGCGATGATTCAATTAGAAAAGGTTTTGGCTCGGCTTTTGCGGGAGTTATACTCGTTCTTATATTTATGTTTGTTTATTATCGTTTATCCGGACTAATTGCAAATTTTGCATTGGTCATTAATTTGGTAATACTTATGGCTTTTATGGCATATTTCCAATTCACATTAACTCTTCCAGGTGTTGCAGGAATAGCTTTGACTCTTGCCATGGCGGTTGACGCTAACGTGCTTATATTAGAAAGAATAAGGGAAGAACTTATGGCTGGAAAAACGGCAAGGGTTGCCGTAGACGCGGGTTATCAAAAAGTATTCTGGACGATTTTTGATGCGAATATAACTACTTTGATAGCAGCCGTTTTCTTATTCCAGTTCGGTACTGGAACTATAAAAGGTTTTGCCGTAACTCTTTGGATAGGTCTTTGTATCAGCATGTTTACTGCTATAGCCGTAACAAAACTGATATATGAGTTTTTGTTTAAAGAAAATTTGTTATTAAAATTCAAAATATAGTCTGGGGGCATAAAGTGAAATTTATTAATTCCATCAACATAGATTTTATAGGAAAAAGGCGTTTAGCGTTTATTTTCTCATTAATTTTTATAGCAATAAGCGTAGGAGCGTACATTTTTAGAGGCGGTCCAAATTACGGTATTGATTTTACCGGCGGTATGCTTATGCAAATCTCTTTTGAGAAAAACGTCAGTTTGCAGGATGTAAGAAGTGCTTTGGAAAACAGTGGGCTTAATTCTTTTGAGCTTCAAACTTCGGAAAAATTGATTTTGATAAGAGCGAAGCGCGAAGTAGGTTCACAGGAAGAGTTTGAAAATAAAGTAAAAACCGCTCTGGCGGAAAAATTTCCAGATAATGCCATTAGCATAGATAAAGTCGAATATGTAGGTCCTTCTGTAGGAGAATATCTTTCTAAACAAGCTTTATATGCTTTCTTTTTTGCATTTATAGGTATAATTATTTATGTTGCGTTTAGATTTAAATCTACTTTATGGGGAGTTGCAGGCGTTATAGGCATTATTCATGACGTAATAATTTCTTTAGGTATGGTCATTCTTGTAAACAAAGAAATTGATATTACAGTTATCGCTGCTCTGCTTACCATTGCCGGCTATTCGATTAACGATACGATAGTTTTGTTTGACAGAATGAGAGAAAATATGCGTCTATCCATAAAAGAAGATCTTGCTGTTATGATAAATAAAAGTATTAACGCCGTTCTTTTAAGAACGGTTGTTACTACGATAACGGTTTTTATAGTTTCGGCTTGTTTATTTTTCTTAGGTGGAGAAGTTATTCACACATTTTCTTATATAATGGTTATCGGTACAACAGCGGGAACGTATTCTACGATTTTCCTTTGCGCACCGCTTGTGTATGAATGGGAAATCGGAAGACGTAACCGTTTAAAAGCCGCAAGGCAGCAGGGTTTGGTACGCGGTAAATAAGAGCGGCAATGAAAAAGATACGTAATTTCAGAGTTAATTTACGAGTTCGCGAAATTATACGCGTTGTAAAAAAGCTTACGAATACGGCGGAAATGACGATTGAAATCGAAGAAACCACACAAAAAGCATGTCGTTTTTATTCCGATTTTATAATGCCTTCGGTACTTTACGATACTTTTTCCAAAGACGACATTTCTTTTGTTTATGAAAAAGACGCTCCTTCAAAGTGGGTTGCACGGAGCGTTTTTTTTATTACAATAGGTGATAAGATTGAAGAATATCTCAAAAAAAATGAAAACATTTTTGGAGAACATTCCAATACTATACTTTCCGCAGTGGCAGTTGACGCTCTTGAACAAGCAAAAAATTTTACGCAAAGGCTTGTTGCCAATGAAGCGGAAGATGACAATTACGATATTTCAAGAAGCATAGACTTGCCTTCGGATTTATATGAAAAAGCTGCAAAAGTTGTTCCGATAGACAAAATAGACATATCTGTTAAAGATGGGAAATTGTTTCCGCAATATTCGATTTGTGGACTGTTTTATTGGATTCCATCTAGTAAGAAAAAAAGACAGAAGTAGGTCAACGTCGACTGCTATTCTGCGACTTTGTTGATATAGCGGAACTGCTAAAAGATTTTTCTAACTTGTGGTATGCAGGTATTGTGTAGTGCATAAAAAATTGAATTCCCATGACAACAATATATCTTATCATATACAATATATTATCATCGGTTTTGCTTGTGCCGGCGCTGTTTATTATTCTGATTTTCAACGGGAAATACAGAAAAGAAATTTTTTATAAACTTCCTCAGCGTTTTGTCAAGTGGGATTATCCTTCAGAAAAAAATTTAAAAAAAACCGTTTGGGTTCACTGTTCTTCACTTGGAGAAATTCGCGCCGTAGAGCCAGTTTTGGATTTGCTGAAAAAAAAATATAATATAATCCTCACCTCAATAACAAAAACCGGAAAAGAATATGCCGAAAAAATACAAAAAGCCGATTTTACTGCTTTGCTTCCTCTGGATTTGTATCCTTTTATGATGAAAGCGTTCAAAACTGTTAAACCGGATTTACTGATTTTAGTAGAAACAGAACTATGGGTTTCAATGCTTTATGCGGCGGACAAACAAAAAGTAAAAATAATGACTGTCAATGGACGAATGTCTGAAAAATCTTTTAAAATTTATAACACTTTAAAATTTTTCTGGGAACGTTTTATAGGGCTTATAGATGTGGTTTTGGCGAGAAGCAGCGATGATGCCGGCAGATTTATGGTTTTTGCCGGGAGTAAAACGCAGGTGTATGTAAGCGGGAATATAAAATATGACAGAGATTTTGCTGTAAAATCTTCGCGTGTGGATTTCGGACTTGATGCCAACGACAAGGTTTTTACCGCTGGAAGCATAAGAGAAGGTGAAGACGCTGTTATTGCCGACGCATATATAAAAATCAGAGAAAAAATGCCGGATATATATTTTTTTGCTGCTCCGAGACATTTGTCAAAAATTAAAAATGTTAAAAATACTCTGAAAGATAAAAAAATAGAATATCTTACATTTTCAGAAATGTTAAAAGGGAAAAAGCCTAACAAAAGATTTATTCTTATTGATGTTTTCGGGAAACTTCAAGAAATTTATTCAATATCGGACGTTTGTTTTGTCGGAGGTTCAATCATAAAAAAAGGTGGACAAAACCCGATAGAGCCAGCGGCATGCGCAAAACCTGTTTTATTCGGTAAAAATATGGACAATTTTAAAACTGAAGCTGAAATTTTGTTACAATATGGCGGAGGAATAACAGTATTTGACGGTGAAGATATAGTGGCAAAAATAGAAAAGCTTTTTCTTAACAGAGAATTTCTTACAAAAACTGGGGAAAATGCTTTAAAAGCTGTAAAATCTCAAAAAGGTGCGCTAAATATTACCGTCAATGCGATAAAAGAGCAACTTAAATAATGAAATTAAAAATACTTGCAAAAATTATATGGGTTGCGGCGTCAATTATAAACAAAACTCTCCGCGTTGAACTTTTAAATGCCAGCCATTACTATCCTTGTGAATCCATATACTCATTTTGGCATGGGAATGCTTTTACAATGCTTGTATTAAGCAAAGGCAGCGGTATTGTAATAATGGCAAGCAAATCCAAAGACGGCGCTTTAATGGCGGAAGTTCTTTCATCTTTTGGTTATCAGGTAGTAAGAGGTTCGTCGAGCAGGGGCGGAGAAAGAGCGCTGCTTGAACTTATACGACATGCCAAAAACGGCGACAATCTAGCTTTTGCCGTTGATGGTCCCAGAGGACCTTACCATGTTGTAAAATCTGGAGTAATTTATGCCGCTCAAAAAACCGCTCTTCCTGTTATTACCGTATGCAGCTCTTCAAAAAATAAAATTATACTGAAAAAATCATGGGATAAGTTTAATATACCTCTGCCGTTTTCAAAAACCATACAAATTTGGAGCAACCCCATATATGTTAAGCCCGAAGACGATATAGAAGCAAAAAGAATTGAAGTGGAAAAAGAAATGCTGAAACTTTTTGAGTTTACGGATAAAATTTTCTGGACGAAAAAAATATATAAATATCTTGAATTTCACCCTTTTCCTAAAATTTTAATTGTACAGCCGAGCCGTTTGGGAGACATAATTTTTTCGCTGCCAGTTCTTGCCGCGTTAAAAAGTAAATATCCGCATGCAAAGATAAGCTGGATTGTCGATGAAAGATGCGTGGAAATTCTGCGGGGCAATCCTTTTTTGGATAATATTTTCATTTGGGACAGAGCGCAAAAATCGTATGGGTATTACAAAGATTTAAAAAAACGTTTAAGAGAACAAAAATTCGATTTAAGCATAGATCTTCATGGGCTGGCTAAATCCGCTATGCTTGTGCATCTTGCCAAAGCGAGATTTAAATTGGCTTCTTCTTCCACAAATGGCATGAGGGAACTGTCGTGGCTTTTCTCAAGAGAAATAAAATCTAATGACCCGAACGCTCATTGTATAGAAAGACATATGGAAGTATCAAAATATTTGCGCTGTGATGAAAAAATAGAATATCCCATATCAATAGCGCAATCCGACTTTGAAAATGTAAAAAAGAAGCTTGCAGCGGAAAAAGTTGATGTTTCAAAAATGGTCGGCGTTCATCTGGGAGGCGGCTGGCTTTCAAGAAGATGGAAAACCACTAAATATGCGGCTCTTTGCGGAAGGCTTAAAAACGAGATTGGCGCGGATATAGTTTTAGTCGGCGGTAAAGAGGGCGGAACAAGCGAAAAAGGGCTCAACGAAGAAATAATATCTCAGACGGACGCTAAAATATGCGATTTAACAGGAAAACTCACTTTAAAAGAGCTTTGTGCTTTTCTTAAACTGTGCAGAGTTTTTGTCGGAAACGAAGCAGGTCCTATGCATATCGCTACGGCTTTAGAAATGCCTGCAGTCGCAATTTTGGGTCCTACAAATGCAAAAAGGACGGGTCCTTTCAGGGGGAAAACTAAAATTATACAGCATAGATTTTCATGTCAGCCTTGCAGAAACAGAAACTGTAAAAACGTTATCTGTATTGATGATATAACTGTATCGGAAGTTTTTGAAGAAGTAAGAAAGAAATATGAAAATACTGATAATTAAACCAAGTTCGTTCGGTGATATTGTTCAGGCCGCCGCCTGCGCTTCTGCTTTAAAAAAAGCTTATCAGGGCTGCAAGATAAGCTGGGTCGTTTTTAAACGCTGGGAAGAATTGCCTGATATTTTTTCTGATATTGACGATAAATACGTATGGGACAGAAAGATAGGAATAAAAGGTTTTTTTAAAGTTTTAAAAGAGATAAGAAAAACGAAATTTGACATTGTAATGGATTTACAGGGACTTTTGCGCAGCGCTTTGCTATCAAGAATGTCTAAAGGAAAAATTAAGATTGGCATACCCGGAATGAAAGAATTTAGTTCTGTTTTAATAAAAGAAATATATCCCGAAAATGCAAAAATGAACGCAACTCTGCGCAATCTTGAACCATTGCGTTTTTTGACAGGCAAAAAATTTGTTCCAGAGGTCAACATAAAAATCGGAGTGGATGCATTGTGTAAAGCCGCAGATATTCTGAAAAAATCAGGTGTAAAAAAACATTTCATCGTGTTAATACCTTTTGCGCGCGGCAAAGGCAAAGACTGGAATGTCGGCAATTATTTAAAACTTATCGATTTGATAAAAAATAAATATCTGCATTATGATATCGTTGTTTTAGGTTCAAAAAACGATTATGGCAAAATCAAATCCGAAAATATTATCGATATTTGCGGTAAAACAAGCCTTTTAGAGCTTGCAGCTGTTTTATCAAAATCTTTGCTTGCCGTGGGCGCTGATACGGGGCCTATGCATTTGTCTGCCGCATTAAATATTCCCTCTATTTTTATATTCGGCGATTCCGATGTAAATGAAACTTCTCCTTCCATAGGTAAATTTTCTGTAGTTGTAAACAAAGAAAACCAAAAAGAAATAAACGGGATAAAACCTGAACATATTTTCGGTGAGGTTCAAAAATGGATAAAATAGTTTTTTTTCATATGAATCAGCTTGGCGACTTACTTTTTTCTCTTCCGGTTCTTAAAGCTGCCAAAAAAGAATCTGGCGCAAAGATCATTTCCGTAGTAAAATCTTCTCTGTCTCCGCTTTTGCTCTCAAGCGGTGTGGTTGACTGCGTAATACCAAAAGAAAAATCAAAAATAAAACTCATAAACGCTCTGAGAAAAGAAAATGACGGAAAAGCTGTTCTTTTTTCTGAATCTCCAGCTTCGGTTCTGTCGGCTTATTTTGCTGGATTTAAAAATATGACCGGCTTTGAAACCGCGGCATTGTCCTTTTTATTTACAAACAAAGTAAAAAGAATAGGAGTTCCGTCAATATCAAATAATACGGAACTCGGTAAAGCAGCCGGGTTTAAAGATATTCAAAGCGATTATACGGGTATTGTAAATATCCCTGAAAAAAATATAAGCAATATAAAAGAATGGTTTTTAAAAAATAAATTTAATCCCGTCAACACAATTGCAGTTTCTGCAGGAGCAAGTAAAAAAAGGCGCGATAAATGTCTTCCAGTTAAAATATGGACTGAAATTATAGACTCTTTATATGATTTCGGATATAACTGCGTGCTTGCGGGAGCGTCGTGGGAAATAGAAAACTTAAGTAAAATCTCGGAAAAATCCAAATCTAGTCCTGCTCTGTTTACAGCAGAAAACGGCATTTTAGACAGTGCTGCTTTTTTTTCTTATTGCCCACTGTTTATAGGTACGGATTCAGGTGCAATGCATCTTGCTGCGGCTTTGAAAAAAAAATGTATCGGCATATTCACAAAAACCGATCCTATGCAAATAGGACCAATGCCTTTAAGAAATCACATAATAATCAAAAAAAATAATACAAATGAAGTTTCTGCAAAAGAAATCATTGAATCTGTAACATACTTGCATACGGCAAGTTAATAGGACTTGCTGGCCGCTAGGACTAACTAACTTGCCATGCGCAAGCACTTCCCCTCACAGAAGGGGAATAATAACTTTGCTTTTTGCAAACAATTTCAACTGTTACATTAGTAAGTTGTGAATCTACAAGAGAAAGAATTTAATTGAATTTTTAAGATTTTTTTGATAAAATTCTTTAACATTTTAAGATATGCGTTAAATAAGCACGCAGATGGATTTGCCGTTGGTCCCAAAAGGGGGCGGATAAGGAAGCCTGCGGAAGCCGCAGAGAGAAAATCTCTAAAAGCGGAACTTTTAACGGAAAAATCCGAAAAAGTAAAAACTAAAGGAGAGTAGTATGGCAAACATCACAATGAAAGCCTTGCTGGAGGCTGGTGTCCATTTTGGACATCAAACCAGAAGATGGAATCCAAAAATGGCCAAATATATTTTTGGAACAAGAAATAAAATTCATATCATCGACCTCCAAAAGACCCTCAAAGAATTGAAAAAGAACTATAAAGTCGTAAGAGATTTTATCGTTGAAGGCAGGGAAATAATTTTTGTCGGAACAAAAAAACAGGCGCAGGTTCCGGTGAAAGAAGAAGCTTTACGCTGTGGTGCTTTTTTCGTAGCGGAAAGATGGCTCGGCGGAACTCTTACAAATTTTGAAACTCTAAAAAAATCAATCGCACGCTATAAAGAAATAGAAAAAATGAAAGAAGATGGAATCTTCAATATTCTTTCAAAAAAAGAGCAGTCGCAGATAGAAAAAGAAAGAATCAAACTTGAAAAATCGCTGGAAGGCATAAAAAATATGACAAAACTTCCAGAACTTATGTTTGTCATAGACCCGCACGAAGAAGCAACGGCTATTTCAGAAGCGAGGAAACTCGGCATTCCTATCGTTGCGGTTTGCGATACTAACTGCGATCCTGACTTAGTCGATTATCCGATACCAGGAAACGATGACGCAATAAGAGCCGTAAAACTTTTTTGTTCTATAGTTGCGGATGCGGTTTTGGAAGGCAAAGGCGCCGTTGAAAAAAGCGATATGGACTCAACGACTGTCGAAGAAAAAGAATCTGAAGAACCCGAAGAAAACACTGTCGTAGAAAATGATGAAGAAGGAGAGCCGAATGTCAACTGAGTTAATTACAAAATTAAGAGAGATGACGAGCGCAGGAATAATGGATTGCCGAAATGCGCTTAAAGAAAATGCAAACGATATAGATAAAGCATGCCAGTGGCTCAGAGAAAAAGGCATGTCCACTGCGGTAAAAAGAGCGGGAAGAAATGCTAAGCAGGGTTTAGTTCAGTCGTATATTCATGGAAATGGGACTCTCGGAGTTTTGGTAGAAATAAATTGTGAGACGGATTTTGTAGCTAAAACCGAAGATTTTCAGAATTTGGTAAAAGAAATATCGATGCAGATAGCGGCCGTTTCTCCAACCTATGTAACGCGCGGTCAAGTTCCTGAAAGTATTCTTGAAGCCGAAAAAAACATATATAAAGCGCAGCTTAAGGAAGAGGGCAAACCGGAAAAAATCTGGGATAAAATCATCGAAGGAAAAGTCGAGAAATTCTATCAGCAGGTTTGTCTTATGGAACAGATATATATGAGAGATACTTCTGGGAAAGAAACGATAAAAGATCTTGTTGCAAACACAATTGCAAAAACTGGAGAAAATATCGTAGTCAAAAGGTTTGCGAGATTTAAACTAGGTGAAGAATAATGTCTGCTAAAAGAGTCCTTTTAAAATTATCCGGCGAAACACTCTCGGGAAACGGTCAGCCTTTAAGCGAAGAAAGCATTAACAGAACTGCAAAAGAGATAAAAGCGGCGTGCAATGCTAATGTTATAGAACTTGCAATAGTAATAGGCGCCGGAAATATTTGGCGCGGCGCTGAAAAAGCTGTAGAAAGAGTTACCGCAGACAAAATGGGAATGACGGCTACGGTTATGAACGCTTTAGCTCTTAGCGGCGCGTTAAAAAAGGCAGAACTGAAATCAAAGGTGTTCTGCGCGCGCGGGGTAAGCGGTTTTGCTGAAGATTTTGACAGCGATAAAGTTATTGAAAATATTGAAAATGGATATATAATTATTTTTGCAGGTGGAACGGGAAATCCTTATTTTACAACCGATACTACGGCGGCTTTGAGAGCTGCGGAAATAAAAGCTGACATTTTGTTGAAAGCTACTCAGGTTGATGGTATATACAGCGATGATCCCAAAAAAAATAAGGACGCCGTCAAATTTGACAGACTTACTTTTAAAGATGCCATAGAAAGACATCTTAAAGTAATGGATGTGGAAGCATTTTCTCTTTGTATGCGGGCGAATATTTCGATTTCTGTTTTTGATTTTTATATAGACGGGAATTTGAGAAAGATACTCGGCGGTGAAAAAATAGGAACGATAGTTTCATAATACCGGAGGGGTTAAATGCAATTACAGAGTCTCTTTTCAGTTTCTGAAGAAGCGATGAAAAAAACAATAGAAAAAGTTAAAACGGATCTAGCTTCAGTTCGTACAGGAAGAGCCAGCGCAGCAATTGTCGAAGGGATAAAGGTTGAAAGCTACGGTTCTCTTATGTCCATAAACCAAATTGCAGGCATAAGCGTTCCCGATGCTAAAACTATCGAGGTAAAACCATGGGATGTATCACAGCTTGGAGCTATTGAAAAAGCCATACAAAAAGCCGATATAGGCATGACTCCCATAAATGACGGAAAACTTATCCGCATTTCCGTACCTCAGCTTACCGAAGAAAGAAGGAAAGAAATTGTTAAAGTTATAAATAAAATGGCCGAGGATTACAGAGTAGCCGTAAGGAATGAAAGAAGGGTTCTCGTTGACGGCATAAAAAAAGCGGAAAAGGACAAGCTTATAACCGAAGATGACAGAAAAAAAGCCGAAAACGAAGCTCAAAAAGTTACGGATGCATATATTAAAAAGATAGATGAATGCATAGCTCTTAAAGAAAAAGAGATTATGCAAATATAGATGGGGGGAGGGTGGATGGCTTATAAAATTGATGTGGAAGCTTGTGTAGGCTGCGGGGCGTGTGAAGGAAGTTGTCCGGTTGCGGCTATCGAGCCGGAAAATGATAAATACGCAATAGACAGCGTAAAATGTACCGATTGCGGATCGTGTGAAGCGAGCTGTCCAGCAAGCGCTATTTCTCAGGCATAAAGGAATTCAAAGCTTGCGCGAAATCGACTTTTTAAATTTGCCGAAACATATTGCGGTTATTATGGATGGCAATGGCAGGTGGGCGAATAAGAGATATTTGCCCAGAATATTAGGACATAAGCAGGGGGTCAAAACCGTAAAAAAGATTGTTAAGGCTTCAAGCCGCCTTGGCATTCGGGTTTTGACCCTGTATGCTTTTTCTACGGAAAATTGGAAAAGACCTCAAAGCGAAATAAAAGGATTGTTTTCTTTGCTGCTTCAATTTTTAAAAAAAGAATTAAAAGAGCTTCACAAAAATAATATAAAGCTTAGGATTTTGGGGAATTCATCGAAATTTCCGGATGAAATACAAAAAGAACTTAAAAGTGCATGTAAACTTACCGGAAATAATAAAGGACTTGAACTTAATATTGCATTAAATTACGGAGCAAGACAGGAAATTTTAAATGCTTTTGAAAAAATTATCGCGGAAGGCATAAAAAATTTTACGGAAGAAGAATTTTCAAAATATTTATATACAGCAGGACAGCCTGAACCAGATCTGCTTATACGTACTGCTGGCGAGATGAGAGTATCAAATTTTTTACTTTGGCAAATTGCTTATTCAGAAATTTACATAACAGAAAAATTTTGGCCGGATTTTGACGAGAATGACTTAAAAAAAGCCATTATCGAATACCAAAAAAGAGAAAGACGCTTCGGCGCTTTATAAAGACAAGAGGATTTATGTTAATAACGAGAATACTTACGGCAATCGTGGGAATACCTTTGATATTTGTATGCATATATTTCGGAGGACTGCCGTTTTACATATTAATGTTTGTCATTATGTTTTTTTGTGTTCAGGAATATTTGAATATCTGCAAAAAATATAAACCTTATATGCTTACCTCTTTAATTTTATCGTCGGTTTTTTTTATAATTTTGCAATATTTTAAAACGTCAATAGGTCTGGCGGGCATTTCGGCAGTTTTGATACTTTTGATATTATTCGCTTTGGAAATGTTTGGAGAAAATCCGGAACAGTCCATTGAAAGAATATCCGTATCATTTTTGGGAGTGTTTTTTATTCCGCTTACTTTAATTCATATGGTATATTTGCGAGATATGAAAGGCGGAATGCAATTATTATTTTTTATATTTATAGTAGTATGGGTTTTGGATACCGCAGCTTATGCTTTTGGAAGAATGTTTGGCAAGCGCAAACTTGCTAAAAACGTGAGTCCTAAAAAAACCGTAGAAGGAGCAGTCGCCGGAATCGTTTTTGCGCTGATTGCCTCAGTTGCTTGCAAATATATATTTATTAATAATATACTAACGTTATCACAGGCTTTGATAACGGGTTTTGTCATCTCTATAATAGGACAATTTTCTGATTTGGCTGAATCTTTAATAAAAAGGGATGGAAGTATCAAAGATTCAGGAAAAATCATTCCCGGACACGGTGGAGTTTTTGACAGGTTCGATTCGTATATATTTACGGCTCCTACCGTTTATTATATGCTTAAGCTTATTTTTAAATTATAATTATGAAAAAAGTCGTTATTTTAGGTTCATCGGGTTCGATAGGAACACAGACTTTGGATATAGTGTCGAGGATGAAAAATGCCATATCCGTAGAAGGTCTTTCCGTTTACAAAAATATAGAAACTTTAAAAAAACAGATAAAACGTTTCAAGCCGAAAGCGGTTTCCGTTCAGGATCCTTTGGACGCGGAAAATCTAAAAAAATGGTGTGTTTCCCAAAATATCAAAATTGCTGTTTACAACGGGCACAGCGGTTTAAGAAGGCTTGTAGAAATACCGCAGGCCGAGATGGTTATTTCTGCAGTTGTAGGAGCCGCAGGACTTAAGCCCGTGATAAAAGCTATTGAATGCGGTAAAAATATAGCTATGGCAAATAAAGAAGCTTTAGTTATGGCCGGAAGCGAAATAATGAGACTTGCCGCAAAAAAGAAAGTTTCTGTTCTTCCCATAGACAGCGAGCATTCGGCAATTTTTCAATGCTGCGGCAGAGAAAAAAAATCACAGATAAAAAAAATAATTCTTACGGCTTCAGGAGGACCTTTCTACAAATATGATAAAGATTTTTCCAAAATTACGGTAGAACAGGCACTCGATCATCCTACATGGAAAATGGGTAGAAAGATAACCATCGATAGCGCAACTTTGATGAATAAAGGTCTTGAAGCTATAGAAGCGTCGGTTCTTTTCGACATTCCTATAGAAAATATTGAAATCGTCATACATCCTCAGTCCATAATACATTCTATGGTTGAGTACGTTGACGGTTCTGTTATCGCGCAGCTTTCGAATCCCGATATGAGGCTGCCTATACAATATGTATTAACATACCCTGAAAGGACAAAAGGAAATATTAAGCCTCTTGATTTAAACAAAGCAGGGAAACTCGAGTTTCATGATCCTGATTTTCAAAAGTTTCCTTGCCTGGCTCTTGCTTACAATGCGGCAAAAAAAGGTGGAACTATGCCTGCTGTTATGAGCGCGGCAAATGAGGTCGTGGTTGCCGCCTTTTTGAATAAAGATATAAAGTTTACAGATATTCCTACTATTGTCGCAAAAACAATGAAAGCTCATAAAATTAAGAAAACGCATAAGATAGACGATTATGTCGAGGCTGACGCATGGGCAAAAATATATTCGAAAGCGTTAATAAATAAAAATAAGGAAAGGTAAATGATTTTTCTACAAATACTCGGAATTATCGCAGGATTGGGCTTTTTAATTTTTATACATGAATTGGGACATTTCATAGCTGCTAAAATGTGTAAAGTCAGGGTTCTCACTTTTGCTTTAGGGTTCGGACCTGACATATTCAAGTATGAATATAAGGGTACGAAGTATGCTTTGAAAGCCATTCCTCTTGGGGGATTTTGCGCGATGGCTGGAGAAAACCCCGACGAATTTACCGGCAGCGAAGGTGAATATCTTTCGCTTCCTTGGTATAAAAAAATATGGATAGCTTTTTCGGGTCCATTTAGCAATTATATTTTAGCTGTTTTTCTTTTTACTTTTTTGTTTAACGTGTGGGGAGTTTCTACGGTTTCCGACTCTTCGGCGATAGGCGGAACAATTGAAAATTTTCCTGCCGCTCATGCCGGTTTGCAGCAGGGAGACATTATAAAATCAATTGATGGAGTAGAAGTAAACAACTGGCACGAGATGACTTCGAAGCTGAAAGATAGAGCCGAAAAAGAGACAACTTTTGTAATAATAAGAGGAACGCACACTTTTGAGATAAATATAAAGGTTGCCAGACATCCCGTTACGGGCGTTGGTGCTTTTGGAGTCGTTCCTCTTGTCGAGAAGGTCGATGCGGTTTTTTTTCATTCGATAAGCTTGGGAGCGGAAGCCGTTGTTTCTCAAAGCGTTATGACGGTTATGTACCTGGCGGACAAAATAATATCGTGGGAAAAACCTGATATAGCCGGTCCTGTCGGGGTTATGCAGGTTATGGCAAAAGCGGCAAAATCTGGAATGGAAGATTATATAAAACTTCTTGCTGTAATATCGGTTGCGCTCGGACTTTTCAATCTCTTCCCGATTCCTTTGGTTGATGGTGGAATGATAATTCTGTTTTTATTCGAAGGAATAACGCGTAGGAAAATAAACACTAAAGTAATACAAGTGTACAATACCATAGGGTTGGTTCTTATAGCGGCTGTTTTTATTTTTGCGACATACAGCGATCTTTTGAGGCTAGGAATAGGAAAGTTGTTCGGAAAATAAATGAGGTATTTCAAAAGAAATCAGACAAAGCGGATAAATATAGGTGGAATAACTATAGGCGGTGGCGCTCCCATTGCTGTCCAGTCTATGACAAATACCGATACGAGGGATTGGCGCGCTACGGTAAAACAGATTAAAAGCCTTGAGGAAGTAGGCTGTGAAATTATAAGAGTGTCTTTTCCGGACATAGAATCTGTGCAAAACGTAAGCAAAATAAAAAAAAATATAAAAATTCCACTTGTCGCTGATATTCATTTCGATTACAGGATAGCTTTGGAAGCTGTAAAACAAGGCGTTGACAAATTAAGAATAAATCCGGGAAATATCGGTTCGAAAGATAAAGTCGAAACTTTGGTAAAAGAAGCTAAAGCCGCGCATATCCCGATAAGAATAGGCGTAAATGCAGGATCTTTAAAATCTGTTCATAATTTCAATGGCAATTTGTCGCGGGCCAAAGAGCTCGTAAAAACCGCTTTGAAACATGTCAAAATTCTTGAAAAAAATGAGTTTTATGATATTGCGGTTTCTTTAAAAGCTTCGAATATAGAAACTACTGTTGAAGCCTATAAAATATTCGCTTCCAAAAGAAACTATCCTCTACATCTGGGTATAACGGAAGCGGGGTCGGCTTTCAGCGGTACCGTAAAATCCTCGGCAGGGCTTGGCATTATGCTTTATGAAGGTCTGGGAGACACGATAAGAGT
Source organism: Candidatus Endomicrobium procryptotermitis (assembly GCA_031279415.1). NCBI lineage: Bacteria > Pseudomonadati > Elusimicrobiota > Endomicrobiia > Endomicrobiales > Endomicrobiaceae > Endomicrobium > Candidatus Endomicrobium procryptotermitis. The sequence continues at coordinate 233,815 of JAITIP010000018.1, forward strand.
GTCTTTGACAGCAGATCCTGTTGAAGAAATAAAAACTGCATATTCCCTTTTACAGTCGATGGAATTGAGAAACGCCGGCGTCGAAATAGTATCGTGCCCAACTTGTTCTCGCTGTTCAGTCGATCTTATAAAAATCGTTTCCGACATGGAAAAAGAAACAGCAAAAATGCGTGGACTTAAAAAATTTTCAAAACCTGTTAAAATCGCTCTTATGGGCTGCGCAGTCAATGGACCGGGAGAAGCCAAGGATGCTGATTTCGGTATAGCCGGCGGAAAAAATATCGGCATACTTTTTAAAAATGGCAAAATAATAGGAAAAGTAAGGCCGGAAAAATGGGTAAAAACACTTGTTGTTATGTTAAAAGATTTTTATGAGTAGAAAATTTAAGAGGTAAATAAAATGGCAGACATTTATTTGACAAGAGAAGGTAGAGAAAAACTGATAAAAGAGCTTGAAGAGCTTCAAAAAAGAAAACCGCTTATACAGGATGAAATTGCGCGTGCAAGAGAGCACGGAGATTTAAGGGAAAATGCCGAATATCATGCGGCTAAAGAAACGCTTACGAATCTTATGAGACGCATAGCCGAAATCGATTCAAAAATATCAAGGTCAAAAATAGTAGAAGACTTACACATTGATGCGGATAAAGTTTTTATAGGCGTTACGGTTACCATACTAGACGAAGATGGAGACGAATACGAATATACTATAGTCGATCTTGAAGAAGCAAATCCGTCCGAAAACAAAATTTCAGTTCAGTCCCCGCTTGTGCAGGGTTTGCTCGGACACAAAGAAGGTGAAACCTGCAAGGTCGAACTGCCTGCAGGCAAAGCGAAATTCAAGATATTGAAGATTAGGAGATAGAGGAAAAATGTATTTTTCTAAAATGCTTATACCCACTTTGAGAGAGGCTCCTTCGGATGCGGACACAGTGTCGGCAAAGCTTATGATAAGATCCGGAATGATACGCAAAGTGGCTTCTGGACTTTACGAATTTCTTCCTTTGGGTCTCAGGGTATTGAGGAAAGTCGAAAATATAATACGTGAAGAAATGAATGCGATTGACGGGCAGGAAGTGTTGCTGCCTCTCATATTTCCGAAAGAATTGTGGATTGAAACCGGAAGATGGAACGTTTACGGAAAAGAACTTTTTAGGTTAAAAGACAGAAAAGACGCTGAATTTTGTCTTTCTCCAACAGCGGAAGAATGCATAACGGATTTGATAAGAAAAGATATTAAATCCTATAAACAGCTTCCGATAATGCTCTATCAGTTTGGCAGAAAGTTCAGAGATGAAATACGTCCGAGATTCGGGGTAATGCGTTCAAGAGAGTTCATAATGAAAGACGGATACTCTTTTCATACGGATGAAGCGGATTTGGAGAAATATTATAAAAGAGCGTTTGAAGCCTATGCTAACATATGTGCCAGATGCGGTTTTAAATTCCGCGCGGTTGAAGCTGCTTCAGGAGCAATCGGAGGTTCTTTTTCGCATGAATTTATGGTTCTTGCACAAACCGGCGAAGAAGAAATAGTTTGGTGTACATGTGGTTACGGGGCGAATACGGAAAAAGCCGAATGTATGACCTGCGAAACAGATATTTCTGAAATGCTTGAAATGGAAGAAGTTTTAACTCCTAGCATAGGCTCGGTTGAAGAAGTGTCTAAATTTTTAAATGTATCGCCGGACAAATTTATAAAAACGATGATATATTCCGCTGATGGCGAAGCCGTAATTATATTGATAAGAGGCGATTTTGAAGTGAATGAAGTTAAGCTTCAAACATTTTTATGCTGTACGGAACTGAATCTGGCAGACGAAGCAGCAATAAACAAAATTACCGGTGCTCCTTTGGGATTTGCAGGTCCTGTAAACTTAAAAGAAAAAGTAAAAATTATCGCCGATCTTTCCGTATTGAATATCGTAAATGCCGTAATCGGAGCCAATAAAAAAGATTACCATTTGAAAAATGTAAATATAAACAGGGATTTTAAATATGATGCGACTGCCGATTTAAGAAAAATAACCGAAGGAGCCGTCTGTCCGAGATGCAAAAAAAACAAAGTGTCTTTTTCGAGAGGCATTGAAATCGGACATATATTTAAGCTCGGAACAAAATATTCTAAGTCCATGAACGTCTCGTATTTAGATACAAACGGAAAAGAAAATTTTATAGTTATGGGTTGTTACGGAATAGGGCTTACGAGGATTCTTGCGGCAACGATTGAACAATCGCATGACGATGATGGCATAATATGGCCTGACAATATGGCGCCTTTTGAAGTTATAATCATATCGGTTAATTATGATGATGAAAAGATAAAAGAAGTCGTTGAAAAGATTAATAATGAACTTTCGCTAAAAGGCATTGACATTTTGATAGACGACAGAGACGAAAGAGCCGGAATTAAGTTTAAAGATGCGGACTTGATAGGCATACCTTATAGAATAACAATCGGCGAAAAAAATCTTGCCATTGGAAAAGTTGAACTCAAGTCCAGAAGAGATGATAAAAATTCCATTAAATTGTTGACTCCACAAGAAGCTGTAAACGAAATTTTAAAAATATACGGCAAATAGGAATAAATTCTTATACCGGAGTTGTAGGTTTATTTGTTTGAAGAAAAGCCTGTGGCATATAAAAGAATATGCATTATGTTTTTTAAGTATAAAGGGAGATCAGATGAAAGATTTTTTTAAACTGAAAGAAAATAATACTACCATAACAACTGAAATTCTTGCGGGTCTTACTACGTTTTTTACAATGGCATATATCATTTTTGTAAATCCGTCTATTCTTTCGATAAATCAGGGAATGTCTTGGAATGGCGTATTTGTTGCGACCATCCTTGCTGCCGCTTTCGGAACGTTGCTTGTCGCTTTATATGCTAATGTGCCTTTTGGTCTTGCACCGGGAATGGGGTTAAACGCTTTTTTTACGTATACTTTGTGCAAACAAATAGGTTTTTCATGGCAGGAAGCTTTAGCGATAGTTTTCATATGCGGGTTGCTTATAGTTATCATAACAGTAACGAAACTCAGAAAAACAATCGTCTATGCCATACCAGATTTTTTAAAAGATTCCATAAGCTGCGGTATAGGAATGTTTATAGCGTATATAGGTTTAAAAAACGCGTCTTTTCTTACTTTTCTTTTTGATTCCGGAAGTTATAGTGTGCTTGCAAATGGCAGCGTTATTTCAAACAGTTCCGCCACACCTGCTTTGGCAATTTTTAATAATCCGCATGCAGTGCTCGGACTTATAGGACTCATAATTATGATGATACTTGTAGTAAAACGCGTAAAAGGAGCGATTTTTATAGGTATTATTTTGACGACGCTTGCGGGCATACCTTTGGGAATAGTGAATATTTCCGAAGTAAAATTATTTGATTTAAAAGCAATATCGTCTTTAAATAAAGTTGCTTTTGCGGCATTTAGCAGCTCAGGATTTCCTTCTCTTTTCTCGGATTTAAATAAAATAATTCTTACTGTTATCGCATCTTTGGCTTTATTTTTATCAATAACTTTTGATGCCATAGGCACTTTTATAGGAACTGGAAAAATAAGTGGAATCTTCAGCGATTCAGACGAAAAATCGGTTGTGGAAAAAAAAGGTTTTAGCACGAAATTTGAAAAAGCTTTATTTGCCGATGGCATAGCAAGTGCAGTTTGCGGGCTGTTTGGCACGAGCAGTGTTACAAGCTATGTCGAAAGCGCTTCGGGAATATCAATAGGCGGCAGAACAGGGTTGACGGGCGTTGTTATTGCTGTTTTGTTTTTGTTATGTCTTCCTTTTTCTGGACTTTTCAGCCTAGTTCCCCAGCAGGCTACTGCGCCGGCACTTATTATGGTGGGAATTATTATGATGTCATCATTAACAAAGATAAACTGGAAAGATTATGAAGAATCCATTCCGGCGTTTTTAACCATAGCGATTATGTCATTTGCGTTTAACATAAGTTATGGAATCGCCGCAGGCTTTATATTTTACTGCATAATAAAAGCCGTAAAAGGCAAAATAAAAGAAATACATCCGATACTTGCATGCGTTGCTTTACTATTTTTGATTAATTTTGTGATAGCAGCGTTCAGAAAATAACCTTGTCAAATATATAAAATAATGTCAGAAATCAATGCAAAAAAATATGATATTGCAGTTATAGGTTGCGGTCCCGGAGGTTTTACGGCTGCCGTGAGGGCAGCTCAGCTTGGTGCAAAAGTTGTCATAATCGAGAACTCTGAAATTGGCGGTACGTGTCTAAACTGCGGCTGCATTCCAACCAAATTTTTCTGGCAGGCTCTTAAAACAAAACAAAAAATACAAAAATCTTACGAATATGGTTTCAAAATAAATATGGAACCTTTTTCTTTTGCGGACATTGCTACAAAAAAAGATAAAAATATAGCAAATCTTCGCAAAGGTATGGAGCTGATTTTGTCATCTTACGGCATAACCCTCCTCAAAGGCAGAGCTTCTTTTAAAACCGATAATACTGTGCTTTCTGGAGAGAATGAAATTTATGCAGATAAAATCATAATCGCTTCGGGAACAAAGCCGTCTTCAATAAAAGCTCTTGATTTTGATGGTGGCAAGATAATCGATTCAACGCATGCTTTAAATCTTAAAGAGATACCTCAGACGCTTCTTGTGATAGGTGGCGGAGCTATAGGTGTTGAACTGTCAACTATATTTGCGGGTTTTGGCAGTAAGGTAACGATTGCGGAATATCGCGATAGGCTGATTCCCGGAGAAGATGCCGAACTTTCTGAAGAAATAAAGAAAAGTATGCAAAGACAGGGCATTGAAGTGTTGACGGAATGCAAAAATGCAGCTGATATGGCGGTCAGCTTTGAAAAAGTTTTGGCCGTTACTGGAAGAACTCCCTGCGGTGAACTTAATATTAAGGACATTTCGATAAATACCGATGAGAAAGGTTTTATAAAAACCGATGAATACTGCCGTACAAATATTGAAAATATTTATGCCGTCGGCGATATAACCGGAAAAAATCTGCTTGCTTATACCGCACAAAACGAAGGAGCGGTTGCGGCGGAAAACGCGGTTAAAGGAAATAGTATAAAAATCTGCGATTCTATTATTGTTCAGGCTGTTTTTTCAATACCGCAGTGCGCATCAGTAAAAGTTACGGATTTTGAGGATTACAAAGACATTGTCTATGGCAAATTTCCGTTTACGGCAAGCGCTCGTGCTTTTATCGAGGGAGAGAGAGTCGGATTTATAAAATGCGCTGTAGAAAAAAATACTAAAAAACTTTTGGGCTTTTGGATTGTCGGAGTACATGCGGAAGAAATTATCAATACTGCCGCTGTGGTATTAAAAAGTAAAATGAATCGTATGTACAGGGAAAGCTTGTTTCACCCTTCTTTAAGTGAAGGGCTGCTGAACGCTTATGAAGACGCCTTAGGCAAATGTACGGAAATTATAAAAAGGAAATAAAATGAAAAGAACTTATTTGTATGAAAGCCACATAAAACTCGGCGCAAAGATGACTGAGTTCAGCGGCTGGGAAATGTCACTGCAATATTCGTCGATAATCGAAGAACATAATGCCGTCAGAAACAATTGTGGAATTTTCGATACTTCGCATATGGGAACTTTTATAATTTCAGGAAAAGACAGTGGAGATTTTTTAAACAGAGTTACGGTTTCTGATATGAAAAACCTTCCCTGCGGGAAAGCCAAATATTCGATGATTTTAAATGAAGATGGAGGCATTAAAGACGATATCGTAATTTATAAATTCGAAAACGAATACATGGTGGTTGTCAATGCCGGAAATGCGGAGAAAGATTTTCAGTGGCTTGATAATTTGAAATCAGGCGATACCGAACTTAAAAATATAAGCGCGGAAATATGTCTTTTGGCTTTACAGGGACAGCAATCCGCATCAATAATGCGTACTTTATCTGAAACAGACACGGATAGTTTAAAATATTTTATGTGTTCGCCTCTAAAATTAAAAAATATTAACGCTTCGTTTTGCGCAATCGCTAGAACAGGATATACGGGAGAAGACGGTTTTGAAATTTTTATTTCGAAAGAGCAGTCGAAAATGTTGTGGGACGAATTAATTAAGCTTGGAGTAAAGCCCTGCGGACTTGGCAGCCGCGATACTTTAAGATTGGAATCCTGCATGCCTTTGCATGGACATGAAATAGATGAAAACATAAACCCCATTGACGCGGGTTTTGAAAAAATTATATACTGGAAAAACAATTTTATAGGAAAGGATAAACTTTTGGTGATAAAAGACAAGCCTTCAAAAAAATCCGTTGCTTTTGAATGCGACGGAGGAATAGCAAGGAATGGAAATAAAGTTTTTTATGTCGGCGAAGAAGTGGGATATGTTACAAGCGGAACTTTTTCTCCTACGCTGAAAAAAGCGATAGGGTTGGCATTTGTCGATATTAATATCGGTAGCTGCGAAATAGAAATAGAAATCCGCAATAATAAGAGGAAAGCGTATATCGTAAATAAACCTTTTTATAGAAGGATAAAATGAAAAAATTAATTCCGGTTATTAGCGTATTATTTTTTATAAGTTTTGTTTACGGTCAAAAATTATCGACTTTGGAAAAGATGGTTGAAATCTCTATTGAGATAACCGAAATAAACGAAAACAAATCCGTGGAATTAGGAATTAAATGGCCTAGCGAAGCTTCCGCTGGAGAAACAGTAATACCGTCGATTATCGAATCAGGTGAATGGGCAAGAGTTACAAAATATGCCGCGACTTTAAAAGCCTTGGAAACGGCGGGCGCGGCGGAGGTGTTGTCAAAGCCGAAGATTGTAACAAAATCATCGACTACGGCAAGATTTATGGTCGGAGGCGAGTTTCCGATAGTTGCTACTGAAATAGGCACAAGTAAAATAGAGTGGAAAGAATACGGCATTATAATGGATATTACTCCGATTGTATTAAGCGACAGCAGAATAGATATAAAATTAAAAACTGAACTTTCGCGTCTTGATTATAATGTGCCAGTCAGCGGATACCCATCTATAGCTAAAAGAGAGGCTGCTTCGCATCTTCAATTAAAAGACGGCGAAACTATGGTTTTGGCGGGACTTATAGAAACTACAAAAGGAACTACAAAAGAAGGCATACCTATTTTAAGCGATATTCCGATTCTCGGCGCTCTTTTCAGCGTGCAGAAAAACAATAAAACTAAAATGAATGTTTTAATTTTTGTCACTACCAAAATACTTGAACAGTAAAAATGGAATCTAAAATTTTAAACTCTAAAGGACAGACATTTGTAGAATTTCTGCTTGTTTTTATCGTTTTGTTTACAGCGTCAAGCGGAGTTTTTACGATGTATAAAAAAGTCTGGAAGACACGATATGAGAAAACGGGCGTTTATTCGGGAACGCTTGCCACATCGGCAAAAATTTCCGGCGCGGGAGACGTTGATTTGCCTTTGATTGGAAAGATAAAAACGGATTATGTGAAATGAGAAAAAACAGTTCCGGACAATCGCTTGTCGAAGCATTATTCACAGTAGTCTTTACGACTGTAATAATGTTTTCTTTTTTACAGGTATGCATAATAGTCGTTGACGATATGTCCGCAAATGAAGCGGCCTTTACTGCCATGCGTTCTGCCGCAGTTACAAAATCTTCTAAAAGAGAAGAAGAAGCCTATGAAAGAGTCAGGAACTATTTGTTTTTATTTTATCCGCTGTCAAATATTAAAAGTATTTTTACTCCCAGCAATCTTGTCTATTCTGATAAAAACACCGTGCGAAATTACTTTGGAAGAAATAGAGATTCGGAAAATTCTGATGAAGACTATGAAACTACTGAAGGATATAATGAAGAAGACAAGAGTGTTACTTTGGAGAGAAACGATAGAAACAGACCTGCATACAATGATTTTTCGGGAATGGTTATCGACGCTTACACTGTAAAATTTTATTATTTTACCAGAGTTATGTTCGGCTCTTTAGTTGCAAAGCTTAACTCGAAAAAGGATATAATTTTCGGCGGTGCAAGAAGATATCAGTCTTCTAGAAATAGAATGGTTACTTCTCCTGATGAAGAGTTTTATTACAAGGCATATCCAGAGGCAAAGGAATTCTATGAAAAATAATAGAGGCCAGACATTATATTATTTCCTTATCTTTACGATGATCCTTGTAATAAGCTGGGCAATGATGCTCAATATAGCAAAGCTCATCAGAGACAGGATGATAATGCAGAATATGGCGGACAATATCGCTCTTTCAATTTCCACGCATAAAGCCAGAACAATGAATTTTGTCGCTTCATGTAATTATCTTATAGGTACGCTCCTATCTCTTGGAAATCTTCCGTCGCTCGTTCAGCTGCCTTCATACAATACAAGTTCCGTAGGAGCTTTTGTATTTGGAGACTATAAAAAAAATACTTTCCATAAAGCGTTGGATGATGACGTTGCTAAAATGAAAAAAGTTGTAGAATTTTTGCAGGCTGCGCAGGAAGAAGCTATGCAGCTACACGCATTGTATCAAGTTAAAACAGTAGGAAGTGCGGTTGCTGACGGATATGCTTTGACAATTTCTCCTATGCAAATGCCTACGAAAGCCGCTTCTGAAAAGTATTTTGGACTTAAACGCAATATGAAAGGTATCACCTATATTAAAACTATAAATACACAATTTTCAAACTATCCTCACTTTGTATATAATCCATTTCCCGGATACGAGCTTTTGGAACTAATAAAAGATGAACTCGGCGATAGTGAGGCTACTATAGTTAAACCTATTTTGGAAATCATACTTGAAATATGCGGCGGGTTTCAAGATATGAAAGTTCATTCAAAATCTGATTATTCATGGTATATTACAGACAGAGACAATATACATAAGCAAAAAATAAAAGTGTCTTTAACGAAACTTTTCCCTAAAAGAAATGACACCCCCTTATTTGCAGGACTTCTGGGCATTGAATATCCAGTGATAACAGTTTTTTCTGCTGCGGCTATTTATAATACAAAAGGTACGATGTTTCCAAGTCAGGAAAGTGAATTCACAGGTTTCCCAAGCAATGAGTTACAATTTTTACTTGTGCCGATTTATGGATATTTAATGATTGAAATGGCAGCTAAATGTATTAAAATAAATAAGCTCTTTGGAGGCATAGTGGGAATACATTTAGCTGCGACATTTTCAGCCCGTTACATACAAGGAATGATAGGCGAGGGTAATTCCCCGATAAAAAATTATGAAAAAGCCAAAGGCGGCGGATGGAATGCTCATCTAGTTCCCTATAAAGATAAAGAAGACAGAAGCGATGATGTCGATTGATAAATGCTATAATATTTCCAAAATAAAAAGGGATAAAATAATTCAATGAAAAAAACTAAAGGTATAGTTTTGGCTGGCGGCAGGGCGACAAGATTGTATCCGGTTACGAGCGTCATCAGTAAACAGCTTTTACCAGTTTATAATAAGCCGATGATTTATTATCCTTTATCGGTATTAATGCTTGCGGGAATACGGGACATTTTGATTATTTCAAATAAGGAAACGCTTCCGCTGATAGAGAAGTTATTCGGCACTGGAAATAAGTTTGGATTAAACATAAATTACGGACTTCAAAAACAGCCGCGCGGAATAGCCGAAGCTTTAATTATCGGTGAAAAATTTATCGGAAGCGATGATGTCGCGTTGATTTTGGGTGACAATATTTTTTATGGGCATGGATTTCCAAAAACTCTTGTCAAAGCCGCTTCTAAAGAAGAAGGAGCGACGGTTTTTGCCTATTATGTGAGAGATCCTGGAAGGTATGGAATAGTGGAATTGGACAAAAATAAAACCCCGGTTTCTATAACTGAAAAACCGGAAAGCCCCAAATCGAATTGGGCTGTAACAGGGTTATATTTTTATGATAATGATGTAATAGAAATCGCAAAAAATATAAAACCTTCAAAACGCGGGGAATTTGAAATTACTGATATTAATGAACATTATTTAAAAACCGGCAAATTAAGCGTTGAATTATTGGGAAGAGGTTATGCATGGCTTGATGCAGGAACATATGATTCTCTTCTGGATGCCTCTCTTTTTATCAAAACAATAGAGGAGAGACAAAATTCCATGATATCATGTCTTGAGGAAATAGCCTACAGAAAGAAATATATTACAGCTGAACAGTTGTTAAAACTTACACAAGGTCTGCCAAAAGATTATGCGCAATATTTAGACAGATTAATAAGGGAAGAATAGAGAACTGTATGATTTTTAACGATAAGACAAGAGTGAATGATAATATATCAATAAAATAAATATAAAAACTTGTGGAAAAGAATATATATTTTATAAAATATAAAAATGATGTGGAACAAAAGTTATTGTTTTATTACCTGTTGCCGAACTTCTTACGCAGCTGAATCATATTTTAACCTATCATCTTTTTAGTTTTAATTCGTTAAGAATTAATTTGTCAACCATATTTTCCACATTATCTATCTTGCTGTTCCTCTTGTAATCTATCTTTCCCTTTTGACATATTGTTGAGCATTAATACCATCTGCCAGCCTCAACTCACTTAAGGGGAGGAGCGACAGCGATGACAAAGCAATCCAGAAAGCTAACAGAAACAACATTCTTATTCGTAGATTGTTTTGTTGATAAAACTGCCTCACAATGACGACTAAACCGGTGTAATAAATGAAGTAAAGAATCAATTACAGAATATAATTAATATTTCGGCAGCAATATTGCCTTGATATGACAGAGCAAGACATTAAGTGAAAATTCCGAAGTATTTTATCAGTCTGGTTTTAATTTTGGGTTGGTACATTTAAACAAACGATTTGCATTAAAATATAGAATTTGATATAACAATAAACCTGAAACTTTGCTTTATGTCTTTGCATAAGGCTAAACCCCTAGAATTAAAATCGCAAGGGAAATCCAGAAAGGAGGTGTATCAAATGAATTATGAGAGCACGTTTATTTGCTCTCCGGAGTTGCCCGCAGAAAAAGTAGAAGAACTTACCGGAAAAGTAATCAAAATTATTGAATCTTCAAACGGCATTGTTAAGACCGTTCAAAAGCTTGGAAAAAAAAGGCTTGCTTATAATATAAACAAATTCCGCGAAGGAAGTTATGTTTATATGGAATTAAGCGGCAACGGCGAAATGGTTTCTGCGATTGAAAACTTTTTCAAGCTTAATGACGGAATCATAAGATTTCTTACGGTTAAAGTTGAGAAGAAAAAAGTAGCCGCAAAACATGAACCTAAAGCGGTGGGGCCGGAGGTAAAACAAGATGAACCAACAGCAGAGCAGCCTACGCTTGCCTGAGCAGAACAGCGTTATGCTTGTGGGTAGGCTTACAAGAGATCCAGAACTTCGTCGTACATCAACGGGAAAAGCGGTTTGTTCTTTTGATATAGCGATAAGCAGGAGATACAAAGATCAGGTCACGGGTGAATGGAAAGACGCCGATCCGACTTTTGTTCCGATTATTGTTTGGGGAGATCAGGCGGAAAGATGCGGAGAGCGTTTAAAAAAAGGCGTTCCAGTGCATGTTGAAGGAAGACTTCAGACAAATAAGTGGGAAGGGAACGACGGACAAAAAAGAAGCCGGCTTGAAGTTATAGCTTCGAGAGTACAGTTTCTTTCTATAGTAAAACAGGAATCGACTATAGGCGCAAAGCCGTCTCTTGGCGATTTAAATTATGCGCCCTCAACAGAAATTTCGGGCGAAGAAGACGAAGATATACCGTTTTAAACGATTGGAGGAGTAAAATGGCGTTTATAAAGAAAACTGCCGGACATGTATCAAAGACTGGGACAGAAGGTTCTCCGCGTTCCGGAGGAAAGTTCAAAAAGGGCGGACCGATAAGAAAAAAAGTCTGTCGTTTTTGCGCTGATAAAGTTGAAATAGATTATAAAAATGTAAGTATGCTGAGCGCTTTTATAACTGAAAGAGGCAAAATTCTTTCGGGTCGTATAACGGGCACTTGTGCAAGACATCAGAGAGAACTCGATACGGCGATTAAAAGAGCGAGAATGCTTGCGCTTATACCTTTTACGGTTAATTAATAAGAGTATGCAGGTACACGGAGGAAACAATGAAAGTTATATTAAGGTCTGACATTACTAATGTCGGCCGTCAAGGAGAGATAAAAGACGTTTCCGCAGGTTTTGTGAGAAATTACCTTGTGCCTCAAAAGCTTGCAATGGAAGCTACCCCACAAAATATTAAAGTATGGGAAAGGGAAAGAGTAAAGCTTGAAAAGCATAGAGAAGAAATAATAAATAAAGCCAAAGAAACCGCTTCTCAGATAGAAGCCGCAGAATTCGTCATAAAAGTTAAAGTCGGAGACAATGGTAAAGTTTTTGGTTCGGTAACAAGCGCAAATATTGCGCGGCTTTTTGAAGAAAAAGGATTTGAAGTAAATAAAAGGGATATTCTTCTTTCAGACAGTATAAAAGATCTCGGAATTTATGAAATAAACATAAGACTTCACCCTGAAGTCATAGCTAAAATAAAACTTTCCGTGACAAGCGAAAAAGAATAATAATTTTATATAATAAGGTCTGCCGGCCCGGAGCCGGCAGACCTTATTTTTTTAAACGCGGGGTTATATGGCAAGTTCAAATATCATAGGAAAAGTACCACCACAGGCTATAGATGCGGAGATGGCAGTCATAGGCGCTATGCTTATTGAAAAAGAAGCCATAACCAAAGCCATAGACATAATCAGCGAAAAAGATTTTTATAAAGAAATACACGGACAGATTTTCGTTACCGCACGCGACCTTTATCTTGAAAATCAGCCTGTTGACATAATTACTCTTTCGGACAGGCTCAAAAAAAACGGCATGTTTGCCGAAGCTGGCGGCGCATCTTATTTGACTTCTCTCATAGATTCTGTGCAGACGGCGGCAAACGTAGAGCATTATGCGTCTATCATCCGAGATAAATCGATATTGAGGCAGCTTGTCAACGCAGGTTCCAGCATAGTCAACGAAGCTTTTAACGAAAAGTATCCTCCTTATGAAGTATTGGACAAATCGCAGGCGGCTTTATTCAATATTTCACAGCAGAACAACAATAAAGGATTCTCGAAGGTTTCAGAACTTGTAAGGCCGACGCTTAAAAATCTTGAAAAACTACATTCGGATAAAAAAGATATTCCGGGGCTGCGCACCGGTTTTACGGATTTTGACGCGATGACCGCAGGTCTTCAGAAATCGGAGCTTATAATTTTGGCGGCGCGTCCTTCAATGGGAAAAACGTCTTTTGCCTTAAATATAGCCGAACATGTAGCTCTTGAAGAAAAGAAGCCCATTGCCATATTTTCACTTGAAATGTCAAAAGAGCTTCTCATGATGAGGTTTCTGGCTTCGCTTTCACGAGTCAACGCTCACAATCTTAGAAAAGGCAGATTTGAGACTAAGGATTGGAGCAGGCTTACGACGGCGGCACAAAAAATATCGGAATCTCCTATTTATATAGATGACAGCTCAGATATAAGTGCAGTGGAATTGCGCTCTAGAGCAAGAAGGCTAGCTACGGAACTTGAAGCAAAAAAAACGCCTTTATCTTTAATTTTGATAGACTATATACAGATTATGCACGGGTCAGGCAGAAATTCCGAATCGCGCCAGCAGGAAATTGCCGAAATTTCACGTTCTCTTAAAGGGCTGGCAAGAGATTTAAATATTCCTGTTATTGCTCTTTCCCAGCTTTCAAGAAAAACTGAAGAGCGCGGGAGAAAAGACAATAAGCCACAGCTTTCGGATTTAAGAGAGTCGGGTGCCATAGAACAAGACGCCGATGTAGTAGCTTTTATTTACAGAGAAGGCTATTACAATAAAACGGATCCAGAGGTTAAAAATTATGCGACCATTATAATAGGGAAACAAAGAAACGGTCCCGTAGGTGAAGTTGACCTTACTTTTGAAAGTGAATTTACAAGATTTTCAGATAAATCAGCGAGGGAAGATAATTTGTAACCGTTTGACAAAAACGGACTTAAACAGAGGTTAATTATCAATGAAAACAAAACCGCCCGCAGCAGTTTCCGTTCCAAGAAGACAACCCGTATTTTTCCGCCATAATTGGGTGGAAGTGGATAAAAGCGATTTTCACTTCAATCTCAAAAAAATCAAAGAGTATTTAGCCAAAGACACAAAAATAATGCCCGTGATAAAAGCGAATGCTTACGGACACGGAGGTATTGCTCTCGCAAAAGAGGCCCAAAAAGCCGGGGTGTACAGCATAGGTGTATCTTCAATAGACGAAGGAATACAATTTCGTGAGGCGGGAATAAAAACAAATATTTTGGTTTTGGGAAGCATATTTCCTTTAACAAATCTTGCGGTTGCCGTTGCGCATTCTCTTACTCCGACACTTTCCAGCATGGCCGGTGTTTTGGCATTAGAAGATCTTGCTATAAGGATCAACAAGAAATTGAATTTTCATCTTGAAATAGACACGGGTATGGGCAGGGTAGGAGCTTTGCCTGATGCCGCTTTGCCGATAATACAAAAAATCGCGCAGACTCCGGAAATAAGTATGAGCGGAATGTATACGCATTTTGCCGTGGCCGACACCGACCCTGTATTTACACAAAAGCAGCTTGACACTTTTTTGAAAGTCGTAAAATATGCAAGAACGAACTTTGGGTTAAAATTTATTGCTCATGCCGCAAACTCCGCTGCATTATTTAGAAATAAAAGAACGCATCTGGATATGGTACGGACTGGAATAAGTCTTTACGGTCTCAGTCCTTTCAAATATGCTGAACGGTTTATAACGCTTAAACCTGTTTTATCGTGGAAAACTAAAATTATTTTTATGAAAAGGGTTACTGCGGGCTTCTGCGTCAGTTATGGAAGAACATACGTTACTAACAGAGCTTCGGTGATAGCCACCATCCCGGTCGGATATGCGGACGGATATAACAGACTTTTGTCAAATAAAGGCGATGTTTTGGTACGCGGCAAGCGCTGTCCTATCATCGGAAGAGTTACTATGGATATGACAATGATCGATGTTACCGAAGTTAAAGGTGTGGCTTTAGGCGATGAATCGATTTTGATAGGCTCTCAGGGCAAAGAACAAATAAAAGCCGATGAACTGGCAAAAATACAGGACACGGTAAATTATGAGGTAACGTGCGCCATATCTCCGCGCGTTCCGAGGATTGTTGTATAAATATGATAATAAAAAATACAGCTAAGGCAAGAAGGTTTGCAAGAAAAACAGCCAGAGTGCAGCTTAGCTTTTTATATTCTGCGCTTGAAAGCATAGGACAGGCCACATCTATGACTTTTGAAACAGCTAAATGGATATTTAAAGGAGCGATACCCATAAAAAGCACGATTTCGCAGATGGTTGAGGTTGGCTGGAGATCTTTTCCGATTATAATGCTCACATCTTTTTTTACCGGAATGGTTTTGGCTCTTCAGGTAGGTTCTTCTACTAGCAATTTTTTTAACGAACCCGTTTACGTCGGCACAATTACGGGTTTTTCTCTTGTGATAGAGCTTGGTCCAGTGCTTACTGCTGTCGTTATAAGCGGACGAGTCGGAGCGGCGATTACTGCGGAACTAGGTACAATGAAAGTTACGGAACAGCTTGACGCTTTATATACTTTGGGAACGAATCCCATAAAATATTTGGCCGTTCCTCGCTTTCTGGCTCTTTTTTTTATGTTTCCTTTGCTTGTTGCACTCGCCAACATTATAGGTATTTACGGCGGACTTGTCGTGACCGTGCATACATGGAACGTGCCCACGGCGATATATTGGCAAGACGTTCTTGCATTTATGGTAATCAAGACGTTTCTGCACGGATTTATAAAATCTTTCTTTTTCGCACTTATCATTGCGATAATAGCCTGCCATAAAGGGTTTACCACCGATGGTGGCGCCGAAGGAGTAGGCAGGGCTACGACGAGTTCTGTGATGATGTCTATGATTTTTATTCTGGTATCGGATTATTTCCTTACTGATATCCTTGTGACGCTGGGCATTAAATAGTCGTTTGATGAAAGATGGACGTAAAAATTTTTTGGAGTTTTTGTATGTATTTATGAAATAAAATAATTTTGGTTAGTAAAAAAAGTCAAAAAGATATAGAATATACAAATGATAAAAGTGGAGAATTTAAATAAATCGTTCGGAAATAAACGGGTGCTCTGCGGTATAAATTTTGACGTTTATGACGGAGAAACACTTGTAATTATCGGAGCGTCCGGAACGGGAAAAAGTATTCTGCTTAAAAATATAGTAGGGCTTGTCAAACCGACCGTAGGACTGATACACATTGATGGCGTAGAAATAACATCATGTTCTTCGAAAGAGTTGCAGGAGATACAAAAAAAGCTTGGCTACGTTTTTCAGGAATCCGCTCTTTTTGATTCGCTGACTATTGAAGAAAACGTAGCTTTTGGATTGAGGACGCTCACCAAGCTTAATGACAAAGAAATATCAAAAAGAGTTGTGCAGTGTCTTCATATGGTAGGTTTGAATAATGTCGAAAAGCTTAAACCTTCTGAACTTTCAGGAGGAATGAAAAAAAGGGCGGGGCTTGCCAGAGCAATAGCTTATCAGCCTAAATATATTTTTTATGATGAACCTACAACTGGACTTGACCCGATAATGTCGGACGTTATAAGCGATTTGATAATAAATTTGAGACAACATTTGAAAGTTACGTCAATAGTAGTAACACATGATATGAAATCCGCATACAAAATAGCCGACAGAATAATAATGCTTTACAAAGGTGAAATTATCTTTA
Organism: Candidatus Endomicrobium procryptotermitis; assembly: GCA_031279415.1. Classification (NCBI taxonomy): domain Bacteria; kingdom Pseudomonadati; phylum Elusimicrobiota; class Endomicrobiia; order Endomicrobiales; family Endomicrobiaceae; genus Endomicrobium; species Candidatus Endomicrobium procryptotermitis. The sequence continues at coordinate 250,590 of JAITIP010000018.1, forward strand.
CGGGTACGACTGAAGAAACGAAAAATACGAAGAATCCGGTGGTAAAACAGTTTATTGAAGGGTCCAGTCAAGGACCTATCAAAACTGACAGAACATTTGATTTGGAAGAAATATGAATAATAAAATTAAACTGGGAACTTTTGTCACACTAGGATTGTTTGCGATTGTGATTTCAATGATTATGATAGGTAACTTTTCGTTTGGAAAAAAGTATAAGATATATGTTTTATTTGACAATGCGTCCGGTCTTACAAAAAAAGCAAAAGTCAAACTTGCCGGTGTTGACATAGGCGACATGAGAGGCGTCAGCCTTTATGAAAACAAAGCGCGTTTATGCCTTGTAATAAACGCAAAAGTACCTCTTTATCAAAACGCTACTGCAAATATAGTTTCAATGGGCATAGTAGGTACAAAATATATAGAAATTCATCCTGGCGATTCTTCTTTTCCAATCCTAAAAGATGGAGATACAATATTAAAAAGTGAAAGAGGCTCTCTTGAACAAACAATAGAAAAAATTGCCGACAAAATAAGTTCCGTCGTAGATTCGATGTCTAAAGATGGCAAAAACGGCGATATGATAGACAACTTGGCCGATTCAATATGCGATTTAAAATCCATAATCAGCAGCATTTCCTCACAAAATGCGAAAATAGTTTCGTCAATAGAAAATATAAATAAGTTTTCTTATAATCTTGCCGAAATTACTGAGCAAAATAAAAATGACATAAGAGATACTTTTGCCGCAATAAAAGACATAATAAACAAAATAGATATGATTACCTCAAAAATTTATGATGGCAACGGACCACTCGCGACTATTATAGGCGATGAAGATATGAGCAAAGATCTTAAAGATACGATAACAAATGCAAAAGAAACGCTTGCTTCGGCAAAAAGCCTAGCCGAAGGTTTGAACAAAACTATAGGTAAGTCGAGCAAACTGAAACTCAGCTGGAATTATGCGGGAAGATATAATCTTAAAGATGAGAAAATGCGTAACGATCTCGGCATAACCATAATGCCCAATGATGACAAATTTTATTATGTCGGTATAGCAAATGTTTCAGACAGCAGCGATGTGAAAGACCGCGAGGAACGTAATACGATAAACACGCTGGAAGCTTTGATGGGTTTCAGATTTAATAAATTTGAAATATACGGCGGAATTTTGCGCGGTAAAGCCGGTGGCGGAATTGGCTATTCTTTTTTTGAACCTGTCTATGCTCCTTACAAAAAAATGCAATTTCATTTAAACGCTTATAATTTTGGACGCAGTGATAAACGACCGGAAATAGACGCCGGGTTAAGATTCGGTTTTACAAAATGGCTCTATGCTGGCGTAATGGTTGAAGACGCCCTCTACAAAACCGCAGTTACTCCGTATATAAAAATAGAAATCGACGATCCCGATATAGCCGCGATTCTGGGCATAGCAAGCATAGCCGCAGTAGCAACAAGATAAGTCAAGAATTGGATACAAGCGTGTACAACTCTTGAATTTTTGGTCACATAATTTTAAAGTGACCGAATTTGACAACTTTAAAATACAGATGGGATTTCTGAGTTTTGTTTTAAGTCTTAGACAATTTGATAGAAAAACCAATGTTATCGGAATATGTAAAACAAAATAAATATGGCGCAGCATGCTCACAAAAGTATTGCTTTTAATTTTGGCGCTGCTATCAGCGCCATTTTTGTTTTTAGCAAAAAGAAACAACAGTTTACAGAAATGAGTTTAGTATAACAGGTATATATGTATGAAAAAGAAAAAATCTAAAATAAAATTTTTATGCCAGCAATGTGGGTATGAATCCGCACAGTGGCTGGGAAAATGTCCAGGGTGTAATTCGTGGAACAGCTTTGCCGAAGAGAAGTTTACTTCTTGCACAGCGGGACATTTCGGGCAGCTTACAGGGTTTTCTTCCGATGTTTTAAAGCTTAAAGACATATCTGTAAAAGATTTTAAAAGGCATGTTAGCGGAATAAAAGAGTTTGACAATATGATTGGCGGCGGGGTTGTTCCCGGCTCTCTAATTCTTTTGGGCGGAGCTCCAGGAATAGGTAAATCCACGCTTATGCTTCATGTATCGGGGGCTTTGAGCAATATCGGTACTGTTCTTTATATCTCGGGAGAAGAATCTTTATCGCAGGTTAAGTCCAGAGCGGAACGTCTGAAAGTGAACAAGGATAATATTTTTCTTGCTTCGGAGACGAATCTGAAAAACATTATTGATGCGGTAAATAGAATTGAGCCAAAATTTTTAATAATAGATTCCATACAAACCACTTATCACCCGGAACTTTCTGGAGCGTCTGGAACAGTCGGACAGGTCAGAGAGACTGCCGCAGAGCTTCTCAGAATTGCAAAATCTAAAAATATTACGATTTTTCTTTTAGGGCATATCACAAAAGAAGGCGATTTAGCTGGCCCGCGGGTTTTGGAACATATTGTTGATACAGTTTTATATTTCGAAAATGAAAGACAACATATTTACAGAATTTTAAGAGCCTATAAAAACCGTTTCGGACCTACAAGTGAAATAGGTATTTTTGAAATGAACTCTTCGGGGCTTGTCGAAGTTTCAAACCCTTCACTTATTTTTTTAGGAGAACGTACAGTCAGCGCGCCCGGAAGTATCATCACAGTTTCGATGGAAGGCACAAGGCCGCTTCTTCTTGAAGTGCAAGCTCTTACCACAAGAACAAGTTTCGGCATACCGCGCCGAATGGTATCAGGTTATGACGCTAGCAGAATTACAATATTAATTGCTGTTTTAGAAAAAATGCTGGATATGCCACTTGAAATGCAGGATATTTTTGTAAATATAGCAGGTGGCGTTAAAATCAAAGAAACTGCAGCAGATTTGGCGGCCGCATGTACGATAGTTTCGGCAAATTCCGGATTCGTATGTCTTAAAGATATGATAGTTTTTGGGGAAGTCGGCTTAGCCGGTGAGATCCGTTCTGTTGTTCTTGCAGCCGAAAGGCTTTCCGAAGCGGAAAAACTCGGCTTTAAAAAAGCAATAATCCCCAAAGGCAATTTGAAAAATTTATCCTACAAAGGCAAAATCGAAGTTTTCGGAACCGAAACTTTGGAAAAAGCGATAAAAATATTGCGAGCCTGATGGAATTTGAAGAGCGGTCATTTATCAAATTTTTCATAATTCAGTAGAATTAGGAATTGTTTACTCTTACTTTGATTTTTTATTTTCCAAAACCGAAAGCCTGCCAACAGCCTCATGAGCGGTAAAATTATAAAATTACGATAAATGATAATATATAAAACTCCAATAAAATGATATTTAGTCGAAATCAGAATTGAAATTCGTTTACTACAGCGGAGTATAAATTTAAAAAATTTGATTCTTCTTCGTTTCTCAAGCATGTAGCTGTATGTATATTGCAGCTCGAACTTATTTGAAAGTGTTTTATATATTAAATATAATATATGGATTAAAAATATAAAGTCTTTAAGGGGAAATGATGAGTATCAGATTTACTACGGCAGGTGAATCGCATGGCAGAGGCGTTTTGGTGATTTTAGAAGGCATTCCTGCAGGATTAAATATCAATTCCGAAGATATAGATGTAGAACTTGCAAGAAGGCAGAAAGGGTATGGCCGCGGTCAGAGAATGAAAATAGAAACGGATACAGTTGAAATAATATCCGGTTTAAGACATGCGCGGTCGCTCGGCTCTCCGATTGCACTTTATGTTGAAAATAAAGATTGGGATAATTGGAAAGGTATAATGTCGCCTATTTCCGTTGATTTGGATGAGAAAGTACTTCTAAAGCCTCGTCCGGGACATGCGGATTTGGCAGGTCTTATGAAATATGGAGTCAGCGATTTCCGCGATATTCTGGAAAGAGCTTCGGCTAGAGAAACTGCGGCAAGAGTTGTCGCCGGAGCCGTATGTAAAGAACTATTAAAGGAGTTCGCAATAACGATTTTGTCATACACATTGCAAATCGGCAAAGTGTGCGGAAATATAAGCGCAGTTCCAAGCGATAAAATTTGGCATAATACCGAAATGTCTTATGTAAGATGTCCTGATGCAGTAGCAAGCAAAAAAATGATAAGACTTATTAAAAACACCGCTTCAAAAGGCGATACTCTTGGCGGGAAACTTGTTGTTTCCGCTCACAATGTTCCGGTAGGTCTCGGAAGCCATACGCAGTGGGATTTGAAACTTGACGGACGGTTGGCGCAGAGTCTTATGTCCGTACAGGCGATAAAAGCCGTAGAATTCGGAAGCGGTGTAAAACTTGCTTCATTGCCTGGTTCGGCATCTCACGATGAAATTTTTTATAATAATAAAAAAGGGTTTTACAGAAAAACAAACAGGGCAGGCGGCATTGAGGGTGGCATGAGTAACGGCGAATCCATAGAAATTATTTGTACAATGAAAGCTATACCTTCGCTTATCAAACCTTTGCGTTCCATAAATATAAACACCAAAAAACCTGAAAAAGCCGAAGCCATAAGAAGCGACGTTTGCGCCGTTGCAGCTGCGGGAATTGTTGCGGAAGCGGCAGTTGCAATCGAACTGGCGAAAGCTTTGAAAGAAAAGTTCGGTGGTGATTCAATAGAAGATATGAAAGAGAATTTCAGGACTTATATATCGCGCATACAGGTAATATAAATGAATATCGTTTTTACAGGCTTTATGGGAAGCGGCAAAACTGCTGTCGGAAAAATTGCAGCAGAAAGATTAGGCCGTATGTTTTTTGACACAGATTCGATGATAGAAGACAACACAGGTCAAAGCATCAATGAAATTTTTCAAAATTCCGGAGAAGAAGCTTTCAGAAAGCTCGAATCGGAAACGATAAAACTTGTCGCAGGTATGGATGATATAGTTATTGCCTGTGGCGGCGGTGTTGTCATAAATCCCGAAAATATTGATACCCTCAGAAAAAATGGAGTAATAATAAATTTGTTTGCTTCGCCGGAACATTTATTGGAAAGGATAAGCGCCGATAATACAAGGCCTTTGATTGCACACGCTTTAGATCCGATTGACGAAATAAAAAAACTGTTATGCCAACGCAAAGACGCCTACAAAAACTGTGATTTTGCTTTCAATACGGAAGGGCTTAATCCGCAGCAAAGCGTGGAAGAAATTTTAAAAAATGAAAATATACTGACAATTATAAAACGAGGGCACAGATGAAACTTAATATTCTTAGATTTTTGTGCATTTTTGCAGTATTTTTTCTTTTTTTTAGCTGTGAAGGCAGAAAAAAGATAAGCACCGATATGCTTAAAGATGGAGATATAATTTTTCAAAATAAAAAGTCAAAATCTTCCGAACTTTTGACGATTTTGTCTGCTCCGGAGTTCAATCATGCGGGAATATTGTTGTCAAGAAACGGGAAATGGTATGTTATTGAAGCTGCACAGCCGGTTGAACTTACCCCCGTGTCAAGCTGGATAAATTCAGGAGACGAAGATATATATGCGATTAAACGTCTGAAAGAAGCTGATACTATTTTTAATCAGGAAAATGCAGAACATTTTTATGAAATTAGCAAGCGCTATCTTGGAAAACCGTACGATGCTCATTTCGCTTGGTCGGATGACGCTTTTTATTCTTCTGAACTTGTATGGAAAATATATAGCGTGGCATTTAATATAGAACTTTGTAGTACGCAGATCCTTGGCGATTTTGATTTGACTTCCGTACAAACAAGGGATAAAGTGAAAGAAGTTTACGGAAACAAAGTTCCTCTGTATGAAGAAGCAGTTTCGTTAAAAGCGCTTTTTAATTCCTCGCAGCTTATAACGATTATGGACAACAGTAAATAAAGAAGAGCTGTCTTATAATATGTGTACTGCTTTGTGGTCTGTTCCGAAAAACTTCATAAAGCCGATATTATTTTCAATTCTTTATTTATCATTGCAAAACGATACAGGAATAAATTTAGTTTGCTTTTATGATGTTTGCCAATCTTCCAACCTTCTGTTATCGCTCAGTTTATGTTGTTTCGTTATTTAAATGCCAATTCCAAATGTCAAATTGACTTGAAAATACAAAAATTATACAATTATCAATGTTTATGTTTGAACTGAGAGGGATACGATGCACAGAAAAATGGTATTTTCTATTGTCGGACTTATTAGTTTAGTTTCAGTGTCTTTTGCAAACAATTTATACATATTAGATAGCCCTACCACCGGGATTTTGAATTACGGCAATTATGATATAAGTTTCAGGTTTTTCGGCGGCGGAAGCGTACAGACAAGACTTGATTTCGGTGTTTTTAAGTTTATGTACGTAGGAGTTGCATGGGAGCTGGACGACTTTATCGGAAATGAAAATATGATTATTGCAGTTCCTGCTTTATCGGTTAAGATAAGATTATATGAAGGCAATATGGCCTGGCCAAGCTTTGCACTAGGTTATGACGGACAGGGTTATTTTTATGATCAAGACTATGAAGACAGTTATCTGCAAAGGGGCAAGGGACTTTATCTTGTGATGGGCAGAGAAGTTTTTGTTGAAGGTCTGAACCTGAATCTTGGCATTAATATGAACAATTTTAAAGAGCCCGGCGTACACGGTTTTATAAATGCGATAATTCCGGCAGCTTTTGCAACAGACACGCTTTTTTTTATGGCGGAATATGACAATATTGGCTATTTCCCGGATGCAAGACTGAATTTTGGCTTAAGACTTAATCTTACGGAAGCTGTTGACATAGATTTTATGATGAGAGACTGCTGGGGGAAAGAATCAAACGACAAATTTCCGAATGAAAGAGTTTTTAAAGTAAGTTATTCTGGAAAATTTTAGAGGTATACATGAATAATTCTTTTGACTTTGAACAGCCGATAATCGAGATTGAAAAAAAGATAGAAAGTCTTAAAACTTCTTCAGAACATGACAATACGGATTATTCTGACCAAATAGAAGAACTTGAAAAAAAGAAACAGGAATTAAAGCAAAAAATATACGCTTCTCTTACTCCTTGGCAAAGAATTCAAATCGCCAGACATCCCCAGCGTCCGTATTCTACGGATTACATAAAAATGATATTTGAGGATTTTATCGAACTTCGCGGAGACAGAGTTTTCGGCGATGATAGTTCTTTGTTGTGCGGTATGGCGTCCATTGATGGAAAACCTGTTATGGTCATAGGACATCAAAAAGGAAGAACTCTACAGGAAAATATGGACAGAAATTTCGGTATGGCTCATCCTGAAGGGTATCGCAAGGCGATGAGAGTTATGAACCTTGCCCAAAAATTTAACCGTTTCATAGTAACTTTTATAGATACTTCCGGCGCATATCCCGGCATTGCTGCAGAAGAAAGAGGTCAGGCCGAAGCCATTGCCAGAAATTTAAGAGATATGTCGGATTTAAAAGTTCCGGTTTTCAGCATTGTCATAGGCGAAGGCGGTTCAGGCGGTGCTTTGGGGATAGGCGTTGCAAATAAAGTTCTTATGCTTGAAAATTCTTATTATTCAGTTATATCTCCGGAAGGCTGTGCGGCGATTCTTTTCAGAGATGGCTCAAAAGCCAAAGAAGCTGCTGAAGCCATGAAAATTACCGCTGGCGATTTGTTAAGTTTGAAAGTCATAGATGAAATAATCAAAGAACCTCTTGGCGGTGCGCATACCGATCCTTTAAAAACTGCTGCAAACATTAAGTCCTCAATAAATAGATACATTAAACAATACGAAAATATGACGACCAACGAAATAGCCGATGACAGATATGCCAAATTTAGAAATATGGGTTTTTTTTCCGAATCTGAAATGCCAAAAAAATCCTTCCAAAAACAAATTAAATCCAAAACGGAAAACGAAGCGGCAAGAGAAAAAATAAAAAAACACAGAAGAAAGGGCATCGTAGAAATTAAAGAGAAAGCAGTGAAAAAGAAGTAATAATAAAAGGGGGAAAAGAATGGCTTTAGTACCTGCAAAACAAATTTTGGAAGAAGCAAGAAAAAAAGGTTATGGTGTTGGTGCATACAATGTAAATAATATGGAACAAATTCAGGCGATTATGGAAGCTGCGAAAGAAACGCAGTCTCCTGTAATTATTCAAGCCAGCAGGGGAGCATTGAAATATTCCAATTTTACATATTTGGGATATTTGATGAAAGCTGCAGTTATAGAAAATCCGGATATTCCTGTGGCTATGCATCTTGATCACGGAAACTCTCTTGAATCTGCAAAAAAAGCGATTGAACTCGGTTTTTCTTCGGTCATGATAGACGGCTCTTTGATGGAAGATGGTAAAACCGCGTCGACTTACGATTATAATGTCGAAGTAACGAAATCGGTTGTTGAATATGCTCATGCCAGAGGTGTAAGCGTAGAAGCTGAAATCGGAACTCTCGGAGGCATTGAAGATGGCGTCGGTTCTGGACACATTCATCTAACCGAACCTCAGGAAGCAAAAAGATTCGTTGAAGCGACAAAAGTAGATTCATTGGCTATAGCTATAGGAACTTCGCACGGTGCGTATAAATTCAAAGGCGCGGCAAATTTAGCCTTTGAGGTTTTGAAAGAAATCAGGTCGCTGATTGACATCCCGATAGTTCTTCACGGAGCGTCTTCGGTTCCGCAGGAACTGATAGACGAAGTAAACAAATACGGCGGGAAAATGCCAGGAGCCACAGGTGTTCCGATGGCAAGCCTTCAAGAGGCCATAAAACTTGGTGTATCTAAAATAAATGTCGATACGGATGGAAGACTTGCGATTACGGCGGCCATAAGAAAAGTGTTTACAGAAACTCCGGAAAAGTTTGACCCGAGAGATTATTTGGGACCGGCGCGTTTGGCTCTTAAAAATCTTATAGTTACCAAGATGAAAGATTTCAGCACAGCAGGACATGCTGGAGACTATAAGCCGTTAACACTCGAAGATATGAAAAAAGAATACGCTTTAAAATAATTTTATTTTATTTGTTGACAAGGCAAATTATCTCTGTTATAATCAAAGGGTAAATTCGCAAATAGCAGTTTAATATAATCTCAGGAGGGTGCAATGTCACTTTACGATGTAAAAAAAATTCAGTTGTTTTCTGTTATTAAGGTGTTTCCGGTAGTGTTCGCTATTTTAGGTGCGATAATCGGTATTTTTACATTTTTTATTTTTCCTACCGATTTGGCAGCAGGACTCGGACTTGGTCCAAGATTTTTGTCATGGTTGATTTTTGTAGTTCTATATACGGTTATAATGTCGGTAGGCGCTATTGCCGTTGCTTGGCTTTATAATATTGTAGCTTCAAAAATGAATTCTGGAGTAGTTATTTCTTTAGAACCTAAAGAATAAGATATTTTTGTTTTATTTTGATTGCGCCGGACATAAATATGAAAATTTTATGTCCGGCCAATTAAAATCTCGCCTCTAAATATTTTTTATAAGGGCAGCTTAATGAACTTAAGATTTAAGTTCACTCTCTCAGTTTCCATCCTTTTGATTCTCGTTATTTTTTTTGTGGCTTATTCGATTTTTTTGGCTCAAAAAAATTTTTTGACTTTACAGTTTGAAGAAGACAGAGTCCGTTCTTATAGGCTTTTTTTTCATTCCTGCGAAAAAGCTTTAAAAGTTAATGACGTTGATCAGCTTATAAGCATAATCGATTCTATAGTTTCAATACATAGGCCTGCGGTGGTTTATTCGGGTTATGTATCTGCAGAGCGAAACATTTTCACTTCAAGAGACGATAAAAATATAGGTTCCGCTTTTGTTCCAAGAATTAAGAAGGCATACTCTCCTAAAACCGACATTTATGAATCTCTTACGGGAGAATACATATTTGAATATGCGGCTCCTATTCTCTACGGGGACAAGTATGGTGGAACTTTGGTTGTGGGTTTTTCGCAAGATTATATGGAATCGCTCATACAGCAGGGTACCTCGCTTATTTACAAACAAATTAAAGCAGTTGCGTTTATAGCTTTGATTTTGGGAATATTAGGAGCCAACTTTATGGCATGGCAGCTTAGCAAACCGATACAACTGCTGGCACGGGCTGCAAAAAAAATCGGCGAAGGTGATATGAATGTAAATGTTGATGTTAAAAGGAGCGATGAGCTCGGTGTTCTTTCAAAAGCTTTTAATGAGATGATTGTAAAGGTAAAAGAAACCGACGAATTAAAAGATGGATTTGTCTCAAGTGTCTCTCATGAATTAAGATCGCCTTTGGCCGCGATTGACGGTTACTGCGATTTACTTATAGAAGGGGTAGAAGGGTCCGAAAGAAAGTATTCTCTTGAACAGCAGTTAAAAGGATTAAAAATCATAAAAAACGCTTCGATAAGGCTGACGAATTTTATCAATAACATTTTGGATTTGGCGAAGATGAAAGCAGGGAAATTTGAAATGAAAGCTGGTTCAGTTTTTGTGGATGAAATCGTAAGAGAAATAACTCTGCTCTTTGAATCGCTGGCGGTTACGCAGAACAAAAAACTTTCTTTTAAAATGCCGCAGTCAATGCCGCCGATTTATGGAGACAATGAGAAAATTAAACAGGTCTTGACAAATCTTGTAAGCAATGCCTTTAAATTTACCAAAGAAGGTGACAGAATAACCATAAGCGGCATGATTTCGCCTTCTTATGGGAATGATTTTATAGAAATATGGGTTGCTGATACCGGAATAGGTCTAACAAAACGTGATGCTGAAAAGGTTTTTGAAAAGTTTTATCAGGTTAGAGGCGGCGAATTTAAAAAACCTAAGGGTACAGGCCTCGGTCTTTCAATAGTGTATGAGATGATAAAATTGCATCACGGACGTATATGGGCAGAAAGCGAACTGGGAGTGGGAACTACGTTTAAGTTTGTTCTGCCTATAAGGAACGGAAATTAGGAATGGCGAAAATTTTAATTATCGATGATGAACCTTTTTTAAGAGAAATGCTTGACGATATTCTTTCTTTTGCGGGTTATAATGTCGTTAAAGCGTCCAACGGCAAAGAAGGACTGCAGAAAATATTTTCAGATTGCCCGGATATTGTTCTTTTAGATTGCTCTATGCCTGAAATGGATGGATATGAAGTTTTAACGCATTTGAGAAAAGCTCCAAAATTTATGAATCTTCCAGTAATAATGCTTACAGCAATGACAGGGGAAAATGAGGAAATAAAAGGGTTTAGTTTAGGTCTTGATGACTATATAACAAAACCGTTCAAATCCGCCGTTTTGCTTGCCCGCGTGCGCACAATACTTGAAAGAAAAAAACTGAGTGTTGATTCAAATCCCCTCACTTCTTTTGCGGGAAATGCGGCGATAAAGTCAGAAGCTGAGAAACGTCTGCAGCTCGGCAAACAGTTTGCTTTTTTGTATATAGACATTTCAAATTTTAAAAGTTTTAACGATAAATACGGTCTTCAGCGCGGTGATGACGTGATAAAATATACCGCGGATTGTCTTTCGTCCGCCGTGAAGTCCGATTTTAACGATGATGATTTTATCGGACATGCCGGCGGCGACGATTTTGTTATAATGACGCACCCTAAAAAAGCCGAAGCGATTGCTAAAAAGGTTATCGAACGATTTGATCCCGGCATAAAAAATTTTTATGATGAAGTTGACAGAAAAAATGGCTATATTATGTCTATCGACAGGCAGTACAATAAAAAAAATTTTCCTATAATGACGGTTTCCGTGGCAATTATATCCACCGAAATAAGCAGTTTATCTCACTTCTCGGATATTTCAAGACGTGCCGCGGAGCTTAAATCGCTGGCAAAACGTAATGAAAAAAGCTCCTATGTTTTTGAGCGGAGAAAGTGAGGAAACAAATGATTGAAAATAAAGTTGTCGTTGTCGACGATGAGGAGGATATAAGAAGCCTTGTCAAAGATATTCTACAGAGAGAGAACTTTAAAGTTATATCATGTCAGGATACCGAAGAAGGTTACAAAAGAATCTTGAAATCAAAACCAGATTTGGTTATACTAGATGTAAAAATGCCGCAAATCGGTGGGATAGAGCTTTGCAGGCTTTTGAGAGAAAACTCTGAAACGAAAAACATGCCGATAATAATGCTCACGGTAGAATCGTCTGAAACGGATAAAATTATTGGTTTCGGCGTAGGAGCAGACGATTATATAACGAAGCCTTTCGGCAATAAAGAATTTGTTGCGAGAGTGAAATCTCTCCTCAGGCGGACGAGTCGCAAAAGCGAATCCAATATTTTGGAATGCGATGGATTGGTAATAAACCTTGATTCAAGAACGGTTACCATAAATAAAAAAGAGGTTATTTTGCGTCCTAAAGAGTTTGATTTGCTTTACACGTTTTTGCTCCGTCCGAATTTTGTGTTAAACAGAGATTTCATATTGGAAAACGTTTTTGAGTATAATGTCGCGGTTACAACGCGCACAATAGACACTCATATTAAAAATTTAAGGCAGACTCTGGGTTCGTGGAGCAAGAGAATAGAAACTGTCTTTGGAAGAGGCTTTAAATTTGTCCCAGACCAAAACGACAAAAAAAAGTAAAACTTTGAAAGGCAAGGAAGATCTTAGCAAATACGATCCTCTTGTTTTTGCCATTGCGAAGAGATACAGCATGATGTTTCCGAAGATTGAGTTTGAAGATCTGGTTGCCGAAGGCAAGCTGGGGCTTCTGGAAGCTTCTTTAAAATATAAAAATGGCAAGAAAACGGTTTTTTCGACTTATGCGTGGTTTTGGATAATAAAAAACATTCAAAAGTATATTTCAAAAAATATTAATATGATAGAAACTCCACAAACTGTTAAAAATATATTGTCTTCTATAAAAAAAATAATTGACAGTAATGCTAAATCGGGGAAAAAAGTTTCTTTTGAAGGTTTGTCAAAAGCACTTGGAATAGGTATATCGGAAGTATCGGATACTTTGGCTATTGCTGAAAACCTTTCAAATATAGTTTCTTTAGATAAAGAAATTGATACAGGAGAAAACATAAGATATTTGGTCGATTCCATTGAAGACAAGTCTCAGCCGGAAATATTTGATGTGATAACGCGCAGCGCCGACAATGAAATGCTTGCTGGGATGCTTTCAAAGTTGTCGGAAAAAGAAAACGCCGTATTGTCTTTCAGGTTTGCGCTGGACGGCGATATAGATAAAAGAATGTCTATAAAAGATATAGCTTTAAATCTTAAAGTATCCGTTGCAAAAGTTAAAGATTTGGAAAATTCAGCTTTGTTAAAATTAAAAGGAATGATAAAAAATATAAATGGATAAAAATAAAATTACCTCGTTTATTCTCATAATTGCACTTCTTGTGAATATGACGTCTTATATTTTTGCGGATGCGGGAGTTACTTCAGGACAAATTTTTGCTTATAATCCTAACCCCGTTACAGGCGCACTGGGAGATGCCGGTATCGCCTTGAGGTCCGATAAGGCTGCATCGTCTATATTAAACCCTGCGGCTACTATAGATACTTACAGAATAACGGCTTCATTTAGCAATTCTTCATTGTTTGGCGAAATACAATATAATTTTATAGGTGTTACTTTCCCTACGGAAATAGGAAAATTTGGGATGTCTTTTATGTACGGCGGGTATGGCAAAATCGATTATTATGACAGAGAAGGCGGTTCTATAAATATGGGCAGCAGTTATGACGCCGGATTTGTGCTGAATTATTCTCTTCCGCTTAAAAGAACTTCTCCAGTTGAAGTTACTTACGGTGGAGTTGGCGTCAATATAAAAGCTTTAAGAACGGTCTTGGGAAATTATACGTCCGAAGCTCTTGCCGTTGACGTTGGAGGCATGTTTACTCTGCCTTCAATAGATAATTTGTCTCTTGGTGTCGCTTACAGAAATTTAGGAACAAAACAGAAATTCATAACGCAGGATTACGATATGCCGCAGACTTTTGCAGTGGGGCTTGCATATAGAGAGAAAGATTTTTATAATCTTAACATTGTGCTTGATTTTAACGCCCAGATGAATTCTGGAAATTATTTTTCAACTGGTGCTGCGATAACGCCTGTATATTTTCTCACTTTCAGAGGCGGAGTGAAACTTGCGGACGAATCTTTAAATACCGATTTAAGATTGGGTATGAGTTTTGAGTTTCAAAATTTCAGTGTTGATTATTCATATACTCCCTCAGACCAACTTAACGGCACTCATAACTTCAATTTAAGTTATGCCATAGGAAAATTTACCAGCCAGCAGGTCGCGTACGACTATTATATGCAAAATCATTTCAGGAAAGCCGTTGAATCGTATTATAAAAAAGATTATATTATGGCAAGAAATAGATTTGATGAAATATTGGCTGTTTATCCTGAACACAGGACTTCTCAAAGGTATCTTCAAAGGATTATTGATGAACTTACCGACATAGACGTATACAATGCCAGAAGAGTAAATGAATACATGAGAAAAGCCAATCTTGCCCTTGAAAAAGGCAACGTGGCAAAAGCTGCTAAAAATTTCAGCAAAGTTTTGGATATTGACCCTGAAAATACACTTGCAAGAACCGGTATTGAAAAAGTTAACGAGTATTCCGAAGAAGTGGAAATAGAAAGAGAAAGGCATAAAAATAGTGAAAGAATACAATATTTATGGGCAAGATATGAAAACTTTTATTTTCAAGGCGAACTTGTGCGTGCAAAAGAGGCTTTAAATTTTATTCTTGACATAGATCCGCAGAATGCCGCTGCAAAAGATGCTATTGTAACTATAGATGGTCAGCTTTCAAAGATTGCATCGGATAAAGTAGCGGAGATGTACAGTCAGGGAATGGATTATTATAATCAGGGAAAATTTCAGGAAGCCATAAGATATTTTGAAGCTATCATCATTGCCGCCCCGCACAGAAGAGATGCACAGGAATTAATAGCGAAAGCGGAAGAAAATATACAAAAAATTACCGAATATGAAAGGCATAGAAAAGTTCTTGAAGCTCAGAGTAAAGTAAGAGGAGAACTTTCACGCAATTTTGAAAGAGCTCTAAATTATTATGAAAAAAACAGGCTTGCAGAAGCCGTCAAATATTTCAGAAGAAGCAAAGATATTGCCGACAAATATGAATTTAGTGACTATTCGCAAAATGCACAGACTTATATAGCCAAAATAAGCTACGAACTTTCAGAAATGCATTATCGCCGGGGTTTTGAACTTTTCAGAAAGAACGATTTTGAAGCTGCGGCAAAAGAGTACAAAACCGCTTTGAGCTATAATCCTAATAATACTTCAGCCTCATTTGAACTTGAAAGGGTTTCAGGAGACGTTGCGCAAAAATATTATGAAGAGGGAATGTCGTATTACAGCAGAAGCGATTTTGACAAAGCAAGAGAGTATTTAAAAAGAGCTCTTTACTTCAAACCGGACAAAGCAGAAGCGAAGAGGGCTCTAGAGAGGCTGCAATAATGAAAAATGCATTTATTATAGTATGTATGCTGCTTGTGTTTTCTGTGCCGGGATATGCTGTAAAAGTTTATCCAAATCCTTGGATCCCTGACAGCAAAACCGATAATGACAGACACGGCAATTACATCACTGGTATAAAATTTGACAACCTTTCCGCTTCCGGCGGCACTATATATATATATAATGTTACGGGCGAACTCGTCAGAAGACTTGATTGGGCATCCGGAAAAACAGAAGAAAACTGGGACGGCAGAAATAACAGAAGCGAATATGTTGGCAGTGGCATATATATATGGGTAATAAAAGATGGCGGCACAAAATCTGGAAAAATAGTGGTAATAAGATAATTTTTTTGAAGATTCATTCGGTAAAATGTAGAACTGAAACTATAAAGATGGCAGAAGAAGACTCATTAATACGAAAATACAAAAAGAGCAGATATGGTTTTAGAATTTACGTAAAAAAGCTTGATAGAAACTAATTAAATGGCATAATAATATTGTAGTTAATGTTGAGCATGCTAAAATTAAAATAAAAAAGGCTCGGGCAGAAATAATTAAAAGTTCCTTAAAAAAGGAACTTTTATTTTTTGTATTATGAAACCACCGGTGAAGGCTTTGGGGTTTGTCCATACCAATAAAAAAAGCGAGCCGAAAACTTCCGGCTCGCTTTTTTATCATTATCAAAATTTAAAATACTGCCAAAACTGCTGCCATAATCTGCAATAATGCCCTAGGCGTTTTCTCTAATGCT